>JANPOX010000283.1:0-1678 GCA_031428235.1 Bacteroidia bacterium
GAAAATAATATTATTACAGAAAATGAAACGGTTCATCTAAAACCTGAAGGCGCAGTTCCAGAGTGGGGGTAATCCATAAAACCGAAAATGCAAGTAATAATAGAAAAACCCATTAGCCTTGGTGGCAAACCAATTACCTACTAATGCAGTAATGGATAATGATATAGTTTTATAAATAGTTCATTTTATGACAATATTTTTGTGACATTCTGGGCCACAATTCCGGAAGATTGATTATATTTAACACCATTATAATTCAATAAAATATTCATAAAAATTCTGTATATCAGATATGTCAGCTTCTAGCCTCAAAAAAAACTCGATTTCATTCTCATTTTTTGTGTCTTTCCAACACATATTATGAGGAAACCGGTTATATTTTTGATTGGTGAGGTCTACATTGAAAAAGCCTCTGGAAACAGAGGCTTTTTCGTTTTTAAAGAATTTTTTATTGAAAAATAAAAAATTATAATTTTGTCACAAAATCCACATAAATCAGGCTTTGTAAGCATCATCGGTTGCCCTAATGTTGGCAAATCCACCTTAATGAACGTTTTGGTAGGCGAACGCTTGAGTATCATTACTTCCAAAGCTCAAACTACCCGTCACCGTATTATGGGTATCGTGAGCGGTGATGATTACCAAATCGTTTTTTCGGATACTCCGGGTATTTTAAAGCCCAACTATAAGCTGCAGGAAAAAATGATGGAATACGTTATTTCTGCCTTCAGTGACGCTGATGTGTTTTTATTGATCGTTGATATTTATGAAGACATTGTGTTGGATGAAAAATATTTTGAAAAATTAAAAAAGACCTCTACACCTATTTTATTATTACTCAATAAAATAGACATGGCTACTGAGGAAGTATTGAATGCGAAAATGGCCGAATGGAAAGAAAAACTGCCAAATGCCGAGATCATTCCAATTTCCGCCTTAAAAAAATTCAATTTAGAAAACGTGATGTACCGCATTACTCAACTGTTACCAGTAGGGGAAGCATTTTATGATAAAGATACTTTAACGGACAAGCCGGAGAAATTTTTTGTGTCGGAAATCATCCGTGAAAAAATATTATTACAATACAAAAAAGAAATTCCTTATAGTGTTGAAGTAGTAGTTAACTCTTTTAAGGATGAAGAAAAAATTCTTAAAATACAAGCGGATATTATTGTTGAGCGTGAAAGTCAGAAAGGTATTATTATTGGCCATAAAGGCGAGGCATTAAAAAAAGTTGGTACCCGAGCCAGGATTGATGCGGAAACATTTTTTGATAAAAAGATATTTTTAGAATTATATGTTAAAGTGTCCAAAGACTGGCGTAATAACGATTCTAATTTAAAGAACTTCGGCTACCAAAGTTAATTTCATAACGCATGAAAATGAACCTGAATATTTATCGAAAATTTTCAGAATCAATTGCCACTTCATTCGAAGACTTGTAAAAAGACATTGTTGAATGATATTTCTGAGTGCAATCTGCGTTAAGGATTGCAACGAAAATCCTTTTTGGTGGCTGAGGCTCTCGAAGCCATCAAAAAGATTGAAGTGTAAAGCCTGACCCGCCGGCAGAAGGGTAACGCCCAAAACATTATCGTTTTAAAATTCATTTGTTCTCGCTTCGCTTCTCGCACTTCGACTCCGCTCAGTGTGACAGATCGAAGTGACAGCTCAGTTT
>JANPOX010000284.1:0-11801 GCA_031428235.1 Bacteroidia bacterium
TTAATGGTGTCGGTCTCGAAATCATTTTGAAAACCTTAACCGATCCTATGATGTCGGAGATTTGCGTACCTGTTTTATTCAGTTCACAAAAGACAGTTTCTTATTTTAGAAAAATGCTGAACCTTGAGGATTTTAATTTTAATCCAATACGGGATTTTAACCAGGTGAATACCAAAAAACCAAACGTATTTATTTGTTACGAAGAAGAAGTAACGATTGAATTAGGTAAGGCCACTGTTATGGGTGGAAAATATGCACGCTTGTCTTTGGAAGCAGCAACGCAGGCACTTTTTGATAAAAAAATTGATGTATTGGTAACTGCCCCAATCAATAAACATAATATGCAGGAAGCGGGATTTAATTACCCTGGCCACACAGAATATTTAGGTGACAAATTGGGAGGAAAACCTTTAATGCTTTTGTGTTCTGGTGATTTACGTGTCGCAGTGGTTACAGGACATGTTCCACTAAAGGAAGTGTCCCAACATATTACCGCTGATAATATTATTTCTAAAATCACTCAACTTCATGCTTCGTTGGTTAAAGATTTTGGAATTCGTAAACCAAAAATTGCCGTATTGGGTTTAAACCCACACGCAGGTGAGAACGGAGCTATTGGTGAAGAAGAAAAAAATATTATTATTCCTGCAATTAATAAAGCGAAAGAAACGATGATGGTTTATGGGCCTTATTCGGCAGATGGATTTTTTGGAAATAACACTCAGTCTCAATTTGATGGCGTGTTAGCCATGTATCATGATCAGGGATTGATTCCATTTAAAGCACTTGCATTTGGAAGCGGTGTTAATTTTACTGCCGGATTAGATTTTGTACGTACCTCTCCCGACCATGGTACTGCTTATGACATTGCAGGAAAGCAGATCGCAGATGAATCGTCTTTCAGGGAAGCGTTATATGCCGCGATTGATATTTACAAAAGAAGGTTGCTACACGAGGAGATCAATGAAAACCCTTTGGCATTCACTCCAATGAAAAGAGAAAGAGGGTAGAAATAATTTACTTCGCATTCTCTTCCCAAATGGCAGCTAAATGCACAATAGTTTGAGTTGCTTTTTCCATGTCCTGAATGCTAACCCATTCAAGTTTAGAATGAAAAGCATGTTCACCGGCATATATGTTCGGACAGGGTAATCCCATAAAAGATAAGCGTGAACCATCGGTGCCGCCACGGATGCTTGACAATACGGGTTTCACACCTGTACGCTTAATTGCCTCCAATGCATTTTCTACAACAAAGTAACAGTTATCCAAAACATCTTTCATGTTGCGGTATTGTTCTGTTACTTTAAATTCATAGCTCGATTTTTTATAGTTTGTTAAAACTAATTTGGTGATTTCTTCCAATTCAGCTTCTAACGATTTGAGGGTTGCCGTATCAAAGGCACGAATAATAAATTTAATTTCTACCTGCTCCAAACCACCATTGATCGAAACAGGATGCATAAAAGGTTGTTTCTTTTCAGTGGTTTCAGGAGTTTTATCTTTTGGAATGCGATTGATAATTTCTGCAGCAATTTTAATAGAATGCTCCATTTTATCTTTTGCAAAACCCGGGTGCGTTGGAATACCTTTTAATATAATAGAAACACCATCCGCACTAAAAGTTTCGTTCTCTATATGTCCTAAACTTTCACCGTCCATCGTGTAACCATATTGAGCACCTAATTTTTTAATATCAACATGATCTGCGCCCCTCCCGATTTCTTCGTCAGGTGTAAATAAGATCCGGATATCGCCATGTTTCACTTCCGGGTGATGCATTAAATAATTAGCGGCATCCATGATCTCTGCTAACCCGGATTTATTATCTGAACCAAGTAATGTTGTCCCATCAGTGGTAATAATGTCATTTCCAATTTGTGCAGCTAAGTCAGGATGTTCATTAAACTTTATGATCTGTGATGTATCATTTGGCAGCACGATATCTTTCCCGTCATATTTTGTATGAACGATCGGGTTTACATTTTCTCCACTGCAATCCGGCGATGTATCCATGTGAGAGCAAAAGCAAATAACAGGAACCGGCATTGTTGAATTGGAATGAATGGTTGCATAAACATATCCGTACTGATCCATTTCGGCATCAGTGATACCCATTGTGGTTAATTCTTCAACCAACAATCTACCAAGATTTTTTTGTTTCATGGTACTTGGAATCGTGGTAGAATTTGGATCTGATTGCGTATCTATTTTTGCATAACGGATAAAACGCTCAGTAACGGTGTGTTTGTAGTTTGTGAAGTCCATAATTATTCTAGTGAAATTAATTTAAAAGTATGAACTTTTTCATTATAATTTACTTTTATGAAATAAACTCCTTTAGCTAAAAAGTCGATTGAATACTCGTAATTTCCTTTTTCATATATATGTTTATCAGTTATCACTTTAACGTTTTGTCCTAATGTGTTTAAAATTTCAATACTCAGTTCTCCGGCTTCATATAATTGTAAATTTACAGAAGTGTGTGCAGTAAAAGGATTGGGGAACACATTAAGTGAAAACGGTGCAGAACTATTGTTTGGAAATCCAACGCTGGTAGATATAACAACAGTTGTAGTTACTGTATTTACACAGCCTCCTGATATGATTGTTAATTTTACCGTATAAGTACCAGCGGCAGTATAACTATGAGAAGCTGTTTGACTTCCGGCAAGTGCACCGTCTCCAAAATCCCATGTGTATGCAAGTCCACCGTTTAAACTGGTTGTATAGGTTAAGGTCTGATTTACGGTCATTGTTCCGTTAACTCCGATATTAAATGCTAAAGGATTCACTGTAACCACTTGTGATGTGTAATTACTTCCATATGAATTACTGGCAATTAATAATACAGTATACGTTCCACTGCTGGTATAAGTATAGGTTGGGTTTTGTAGAGATGACGCGTTTCCATCTCCAAAATTCCAGATCCAGCTTGTTGGATTGTTTAAAGAGTTATCTGTAAAATTAACAGTACCCTGACAGGAGTTCACCTGCGAACTAAAGGCAGCTACAGGAGGCACATTATTTGGTTGAATTTTTACTGTGTAATCCTCTGTTTGCCCATAATATGAATTATAGCAAGCCGATGAAATAGTATAGTTGTAATATTCATCAGTTATCCTCATTCTTAATGGGGTATTTAATACAGCATTCGTTGGTGGGGTGAGACTAAGGGTATGTGTAGTTAATTTATTTAATGAAGTAAGTATTTGTTCAGAGCTTGCGAAAACACCATTGTTATCATAATCAATCCAAACACTTACATTCTCGTAATAAAAGTTACTTGTTGTTATATTAAGAGTATATGTATTTCCTAAAGTTAAGGTGGTTTGATTGTTACAACTAAAATCTTGGTATCCTTCCGGATTGGAATATCCGGAACTTTTATTGATTGTATTGAGATTTACATTCAGGATGCCGTAATTAGAACCATAAAGATAACTAATAGGAGTGCAGGAATTACTTATAGGGCCGCCAACTCCACCAATAGTAAGTGTTTTAGTATAAGATGAACACATGGTTCCATTACAGGCTGTTAATACTACAGAATAAGTTCCGGCCGTAGAGTAGGTAACTGTAGGATTAGTTAGTGTTGAGGTAACGCCGTTTCCAAAATTCCAGTTATAAGATGTTGCAGTATTAACTGTAGAATTAGTAAAGGTTACTATTCCAGTACAATTATTAGAATTTGTTAAAGCAAAATTTGCACATGGGTTATCACTCACAACCATTGTTATAGGTACCGTATATGTTGGTGTCAAAGGATCGTTAGAATTAATTGTTATGTTCGTTGTATATGTACCGGCCGCTAAACTACCTGAATTTAAAGTAAACGTAACCGTTGAAGAATTCCCAGGAGTAACGGTTTGTGTTGTATTTGAAATAGTCAACCAACTTGGTAAACTAGAATTTGAATATTTAACTGAGTTAGCAATTATTTTAGAAAAATTATTGTCCATTGTGAAGTAGTCGCTTCCAATAAATATTGCTTTCCCTAAACCAATTTGTTTTTTACATACAACAGAATAAGAACCGTTTTTCACAAAATTTACTATTGTTGGGTCTGTTAATAGCGGGGCGTATGTGCCATTTGGAGTGTTTATTGAACCCATAGGCAATCCTCGCATAATAACATCATTTGTATCAATTACTGAATTACCCGATGTTAAACTTAAAACAGTGGATGTATTAAATATGCCCAAATCATAGTGACAATTATAATTATTTGTTCCGCAAATGATAGCAGTGCCGCCAGAAGAAATAAAGTTATTTATTGTTACGCTGTATGTTTGTAAAAAACCGGGAATATAAGTTTCCTGTTCAGGTATCAATATAACCTGCTTGCCCACTAATGCAGTTTGCAGATTTGACACATTTGATATTAAATGCTGTGTAATATTACTACCTGTAAAATAACTTGTTATAGAGTTAATGGTATTGATATATTCTCCAGCCATGTCCACATAGTTAGTTATGGCCAAAACGTTTATTGAATTAGTAGTAGCAGATCCTGAAACACTAAATGTTAAATTAGAACCACCAACATTTGATATGTTAAGTGACCCTGTAGCAATAGAGTTACAGGCAGAAATACTAACTGAATAATTATTTGGTGAAACACTGATAGAAGGCGCAGATGTTACTGTGCCAGACAAACATATGTTTTGATTACCACCGTTATTTACAATACGTAAAGTGTCAGTAATTACCCCAACAGTTGTAGGACTAAACTTAATATATATTTTTTTATTACCAAATGGTGCGATAGTGAATGAAGAAGATGGTGTATAAGTATAAACAGCGTTTGATGTGCTCAATGACGTTACTGACATTGTTGCACAGCCAATATTATATAAAGTCAATGAATCAGTTTTGTTGGTGTACTGTGTTACAGCTCCAAAATATTTACAATTAGCTGAAACAGAAGAACTAGGTGAGCCATAAACACTAAATGAAACAGGTACCGTGTAAGTTGGGGTTAAAGGATCATTTGAATTAATGGCAATCACAGAAGTATAGGTGCCGGCTGTTAGTCCGGTTGAATTAAAAGTGTAAGTAATTGTGGCGGTGCCGCTGGGAGTAACAGTGTTTGAACTAGTGCTTCCGGACAGCCATGAAACAGAAGACACGGAGCTTCTCACGCTATTTGCTAAAATTTTATTGAAATAAGTATTAGTTGAGGCCTGGTATTCGTAACCCACAAATATTGCCCTACCTGCACCTATATTTCTTTTACACACTACGGAACTTGATCCCGACAAAATGTAATTAGTAACACCGGCATTTGTAATATTGTGGTAATAGGTGTAATTAAATGCCTGGATATTACCCATTGGTAAGCCGCGTGCAATCACATCATTTGTATCTACAACATTTATAAAACTACCAGTGGAGGCATACCCATTAAAAGTAGAATTGAATAAACCTAAATCATTCATCATGTTGTTATTATAAAAACCTGAGGTTAATGCCGTTCCCCCGTTTGCTACGAAATTGTTTACAGTTGCACTATAGGTTTGAAATGACCCTAAAACATACTGGGTGCCATTATAAGGTTGAGGAACAATGATTATATCTTTCCCTACCAAAGCTGTTTGCAATGCTGCTGCAGATGTCAAGGTGTGTTGTGTTACCGTGTAATTGACGGAGTAATTATTTAAAGCAGTAAGCATATTGGCGTAATAGTTTGGATAAACTAAATTTGTGATTACCAAAACCTTAACATTTGCAGATGAATTTAGGCTCGTCGTTGAAAACGTTAGATTTGATCCGCCCGTATTTCCAATTGTAAGGGTTGTTGTTGCAATGCTTCCACAACTTGCACTCATAGTCAGTGCGCTAGGCGTTACAGTTATTGTAGGCGCAGGTGTAACAGTGGCATTCAAACAAACTTTAATATCGCCTCCATTATTTAGGATACTTAAAGTGTCATTATATATTCCTGTTAAAGTTGGATTAAACACGACAGTTAATTTTCTGCTAGACCATGGAGCTATTGTAAAGGATGTTGATGGCGTATAACTAAATGCTGCATTGGCAGTGGATAAAGAAGATACAGACATGGTTGAACAACCTGTATTAAATAAGATTAACGAATCTTTTTTGGAAACATTCTGCATTAGTGTACCAAAGCCAATGCAATTCACAGATACACTTGAACTAGCAGCTCCTGTAACTGTATAGTTAACTGGCAAACTATAACTTGGTGTAGATAAATCATTTGAATTGATTATTACGTTAGTGGTATAAATACCCGCAGCTAAATTAGTAGTGCTAAACTGTAAACTTATAGTGTTTGTTCCGGCAGGGATAACTGTACCTGAGGTAGGGCTTGCGCTTAACCACGATGTTGAACTTACTTTGCTTTTTACAGCATTTGATAAAATTTTTGAAGCATTGACATCTGTATTAAAATAATCAAATCCGATGTATATTGCTTTACCCGTTCCAATATTTTTTTTACTAACAACAGAATATCCGGAATACTTAACTAAATCAACAATGCCTGTTGTACCTGTTAGTGTGGCGTAGAAAGTAGCATTTTGTGCATTAATAATTAGTGGTAATGTTTTTGTAATTAGATCAGTTGTATCTAGCACATTCATAGAACCTGATGAAGTTGTTGAAATAAAACTTGCTGGAAATAATCCTATTTCATTATTAATGGTCATATTATTTCCGCAGGTTATAACAAGGCCACCGTTTGTCGCAAAATTCGCAATACTATTACTATAAGTAGAAATTACTCCAGTGGAAATGCCTTGTAATTCAGGAATCAGTAGCACGTTTTTCCCTACCAAAGCACTTTGAAAATTTGCAACATTTGTTAAGTTGTGGTTTGTAACTGTACAGTTTGTAATGCCTGATAATATGGTGTTCATATTATTAGTTTCACTTGTACCTGAGTAACCCGTTAATAATAATAGATTAATAGAACTTGTACCTGATTGGTTAATAATATTATACTGTAAATCCCCACTTCCGGTATTTGATATGGTTGCAGTTACTGCTACACTTCCTCCGCAGGAAGCCACAGCATTAATTGGATTTGGAGTTACACTGATAGTTGGTGGGCCTTGTACAGACAAAGTTTTAGTGATAACACTTGTTGTATTACAATTAGTGGCAGTTAGTGTTATTGTTTTTAAACCGGAAAGCGTGTATGTTTTTACCGGATTCTGTAAAGTGGATGTTGTTCCATCTCCAAACTGCCAGCTCCATAAAAATGGCATATTCGTAGTTTGATCAGTGAATTGAACACTGGTATTTAGAGCAGGTGCTGTTGATGAGACAGAATAATTTGCTACCGGAGGGATTGTTCCGGATAAGGTTGATGTCCACGTTGCAGCAAACCCAGCATAGGTAACACTGCCATCGGTTTGCCATGTTATTAGCATTTTACCTGAATTAGCGTATAATGTAGGCGGCATGCTTGTATAGGTTCCTATTAATGGCGCAGATGTATTTATACCATTGTAAACTCTAAAATAATCACAACAGGTTTCAAGATTAAACTGACTGAATGAAATGGATACCGTACCAGTGCAACCCGGATTTATTAAAAACTGACAGTTTTCGTTGTTTTGATAATAACCACTTGGTCCACCCGAATCGTATAAAGAACCAGATGAAGAAGACGTGGAATTAGTTCCAGCACACATGTTAAATACAGTTACAACATTTAAATATGCTATTTTGGTTGTGCTATCTGCGCCAAATGAATTGGTTGCTACTAGTTTAACAGAGTATGTTCCGGCGGAAGTATATAATATTGATGGATTTTTTGCAATAGAAGTAGAAGGCGAGCCTCCCTGAAATTCCCACCGATAGTTAGTGGCTGCGTTTAAGGTAGAATCAAAAAAATTAACTGTACTATTTACCGGAGTTACCTTTGTACTACTATAAAAATTTGCTAAAGGTTTTGCGGTAGCTGCGGAAAACCTCACAGTATAATCTTCGGTCTGACCATAACTGTGAGTGGAACACGAATTTGTTATGGAGTAAAAGTCATCAGAAACCCTTAATCTTAGTGGAGTGTTTAACACAGCATTTGTTGGTGTATGCACAACTAAAGTATGTGTATTCGTATTATTTAGTGGGTTTAAAGAATTCAAAATTAATTCATTGGTTTGATTTAATACGCCATCATTGTTATAATCTATCCATACAGCTACTTTTTCATTAGTACCTTGTGTGGTTATTTTTAATACATAAGGATTTCCTGCAGTTAAACTTGCCTGGTTCGTACAAACAAAATCTTTATATCCTTCTGAGGCATTGGTTGTTATTTTTGAGATTGAGCCGAATTCAACTTTGGTTATTCCATACGAGGATGCATTGTTGCCTTGCACTGGAGTACAGGCCGTTATTGGCATTCCGATATTTGTAACAGTAATAAAATTTGGTACGGAAATAGAGTCTGTGGTATTGCAGCTGGATGTGCCTGTTGCTTTTAATTTCACAGAGTAATTGCCCACCGCCGAATAGGAATGTACTGGATTTGCTAATGATGATGTGGTACCATCTCCAAAATTCCAGGTATATGAGCTGGAGTTTAAACTATTATTTGAAAATGAAATTGCGGCAGGAATTGCGCAGGAGTAATTGCTGTTTGAAGAAAACTGCGCTACGACTGCATTACTGTATAATCCAGTACCTACACCAACTGCATACCAAGCATTTGCACATTGCGTCACGTTATTGCTACATGAACCAAATAAATCAATGGCGGACTGAATAGCATAAGTCCTTGCATCAGCAAAAGTTGAATTGGGTGTTAGGTAGTTGGTTAAATTTCTGTAGGCGATTTTTTCAGCATCAGAAATACCAATGCCTGAAATGCTGTAGGATACAGAATTATCATTGATTCCTGATCCACCCTGGCATAATAAGTAAAACCAATGATTTTGAATCTGACTATTAGTGTGCACTCCTCCATTATCAGTGCCTCCCGATGGAATCCAATATTGACCAAAATAGGTGTCAGGTTGAAAAGTAGCTTTTGGGTTAGTCATATCCCTAAAAGGAGTGTTTGTTACACTAGCTTGTTCTCCTTCTAAAAAATTTGCTGTGCTGGGATTAGCATAAAAATCTATGGTTACCCCAAAAATATCACTGAATGATTCATTTAATCCTCCGGATTCATTCATATATATTAGTCCGGCAGAAGATTCAGTTACGGCGTGAGTAAGTTCATGCCCTACAATATCTGTTGCGGAAAAAGGGTTATAGCTTGAACCGTCGCCATCTCCAAAAACCATATAAGTACCATCCCAAAACGCATTATTATATCCTGTGCTATAATGGGCTATTCCTTTTATCTGAGTGCCAAAGCCGTCGTAGGAGTTTCTTGAAAACTTTGAATTAAAGTAATCATAACTTTTCTCTAATCCATAATGAAGATCGAATACTGATTTATTCACTGCTGTTGAAGCTGTCCAGAATGATGTTGAATTTGTAAAATCCACCGCCGAAGCTTGACTGCTTCCTCCATTACAGTTTTTGGTATAGATGTTTTTGGCTGATTGTTGTAATCTGTATTGCGAACCGCTAACCTGATCAATAGTGGCAGACTTTGTTCCGTTAAACTGAGTGACAAGAGTTCCGGTAACGTCAGTAGTGTGAATTTTGTTAAGTTCTAAAACGACTTTATTAGTTTTTGCATCAATATAGATTTCACTGTGTTTTAAAGGTACGTTTGAGGATATTTCAAAATGATAGCATAAATAAGCAGTGTTGTTATTATGTAATATTGTTAGTGTTGAATGTTTGTCTGAATAGTCATTTAGATCTTTTGAAAGAAATAAGGATTTAGCTTTGTTTAAGGCAATATTTTTATTGACCTGAGGAGTTAGTGTGGTGAGATCTTTCGAAATATTTGAGTAAAATTCACCGTTTACAGAAACTATTTTGCCGTTTTTTGTATGCACGTAATACACTCCATGCTCCACTTTAGTGCCTTTATAAACCTCTCTATATCGGTAATGCGTAAATCCAAGATCATCATTTTCTTTTTTATATAATACCAATTGGTAATCTGAATTAACTTTTAAAACGTTGGTGGTTAACCACGAAAGATGCTCCGACTCTTTAATGAAAGAGCCGCCTTTCATTACTACAAATGAAAGTGTATTGTTTTTTTGATTTACAGTTACTTTTTCTGCACCCGCTACAATATTTTCTGCTTCAACGCTTTGATACGTTGTTTGCGAGTTTGAATTTAAATAGGAAAATACAATAAGTGTTACGAAAAGTAAAATAGTAGATTTGCTCATAAAAATTAGTTTTTAGTCTTGAATCAAAAAAATTATCCAACTAAATTACCTTTTTTATTATAAGAACAATGACCGTTAAACGGGTTTTTATCACAAAACGGGAATATTGCAAAAATCGCTATAATTTAAAGTATTACAAATTATCAATAAAATAATTAGTGATTTTTTCCATCAGGTGAGCTCTGTCTTTTCCCAACACGTTATGCTCATGCCCGGGATACAAATAGTAGTCTAATTGAATACCTTTCTCAACAGCTTTTCTTTGATACATGACACTGTGTTGCCAAACAACTACAGGATCCTGTGCGCCATGGATCATTAATAGTTTTCCTTTTAATTTATCTGTATAGTTCAATAAATTATTTTTCTCATAACCCTCTTTATTGTCCTGCGGAGAATCCATATAACGTTCTGTGTACATGATTTCGTAAAAAGTCCAGTCAATCACAGGTCCGCCAGCCGCGCCCACTTTAAATGTTCCAGGTGAACGGGTCATTAAGGTGGTTGTCATAAAACCCCCAAAGCTCCAACCGTGCACCCCAATTCTATTTGCATCTACGTAGGCTAGTGATTTCAAATAGTCAACACCTTTTAACTGGTCTTCCATTTCTTTAGTTCCTAGCTGCCTGTGCGTTGCCTGTTCAAATTCTTTTCCCCTGTTGGAAGTTCCGCGGCCATCCAGTGTAAATACAATAAAACCTTTTTCAGCCATATACTGATACCACAATTCACCGCCTGCCATCCAGGTATTGGTTACTAACTGAGAATGAGGGCCATTATATAAATAAACTAACACAGGATATTTTTTTGTAGAATCAAAATTTACCGGCTTAAATAAACGACAGAATAAATCCGTTCCTTCATTGTTCTTGATGGTAAATAAACTCCAACTGCCGGTTTTGTAATCCTTGATAGGGTTCTCTGATTTATAAAAGTTTACCGCTTTTTTAGTAACTGTGGTAATGATATTATATTCTCTAGGAGTGTTTATGTTTGAAAAATTATCAATCGCGTAATTTCCTTTTTCATCCAATACACAAGTATGAAAACCATTACCGCTTGTTAAACGCTTCTTTTCTCCGGTTTTTAAATTCACGCTGTAAAAGTCCTGAGTAACTGGGCTTTGATCGTTTGCGTGGAAAAATAAACGTTCTCCTTTTTCATCAAAACCATTTTCAGCTTTTACTTCCCATTTACCTTTGGTTAATTGTTTAATGAGGCTACCATTAATATTGTAAAGATAAAAATGAGTGTACCCATCTTTACGACTTTGCCAGATAAACTGGTTCGGATTATTTTTCACAAATAACATAGGATGTAATGGCTCGGTATATTTGTCATCGTGTTCTTCAAATAGGGTGCGAACAAAATTTCCTGTAACCGCATCATATTCATTTAATTTCATATCGTTTTGAGTACGACTCAACACTGCAATGTAAATGTGTTTTTCGTCCGGACTCCAGGCTACATTAGTTAAATATTGTTCTTTGTCGCCTTCCGTTTTTACATAAATTGTTTTGTTGG
>JANPOX010000285.1:0-2553 GCA_031428235.1 Bacteroidia bacterium
GAATCAATTGGAAATCGATACAATGTTTGGAATTTGTGCGGAGTTAACACTCCCGATGTTTGAGGGTGTTGGTTTTGAAATTGAAGAATCACTTGGCAGTAAAGGTACTTTCTATTATCCGAGAGTGGATTTACTTGCGTATGCCTTAATAATAAAGAATACAAACAAGCTTGATAAAGCAAATCCGGTTGAAAGGGAAAAGATTTTTGAACTTAGAAGATTACTACACCAACGAATTTTAGAAAAAGGGCCTAAAGGTGAATTATATATTGAATACGATTTGTCAATTCCAAGATCATGGGTTCACCCTGATGAAAATTAATTTTATGAAAAAAAAGATTTACTGTTTTCTGTTTCTTATTCTTCAATTTGTTTTTGTTCATGCGCAAACAAAAAAAAGCGACGTAATAATTTATTCAGATACTCACTCTTCTCTTTTAATAGGCGGTTCGGTTTCAATATTAGAGGATAAACTTGATGAATTTACATTTAAGGAAGTAGTTATTTCAAAGAACTTTGTAAACAGTAATCAAACAGTTCCTGATCTGGGAATAAGCAGGTCCGCTTTTTGGATCAAAGCTAAAATTACAAATAGTACCAACAATGAAAGATTATTATTTGAGCTTGCCAATCCTACGATAGATGAAGTGGAACTGTATATATTATTAAATGGAAAAGTTTCAGTTCAAAAAATGGGCGAATACCAACCATTTCATTTTAGAAATTATGATTATCCAAGTTATGTGTTTGATCTTGTTATTCCCTCAGAGGAGACAGTAGATATTTATTTAAAAATTAAAAGTAAGGAACAAATTTCTGTTCCTTTAAAACTAGGATCTCAAATTGTAATAATGAATTCTTTGAGTGAAAAGGATTTATTATTTGGTTTATATGTTGGCATTATGCTGGCCATGTTTTTCTATAACGCTTTTATTTATTTCACAACAAAAGATCGTAATTATTTATATTATATCATCTATATTTTATTTGTCGGGTTGACTCAAAGTTGTTTGCAGGGATATACATTTCAATATCTCTGGAGTAATTCGCCCTGGATGGCACAACATAGCATTGTTTTATTAGGCGCACTTGTTGGGATAACCGCAGCTGAATTTGCAAAATCTTTTTTAAACATTTCTCAGTACTTAAAATCCTATAAGAATGTATTGTATGTTTTTTATGTGAGTTATTTTATATGCATAATATTTTCAATTTTAGAGAAGAGCAGCGGTCTTTTACTTGATATAACCGCTTTATCAATATCTTTGTATTTACTTGGTGTTGCTATAGTTATAGCAAGAAAAGGTTATCGGCCAGCAAAATTCTTTCTTTTTGCATGGATCATTTTTTTAATAGGCGTGATTGTTTTTGCCTTAAAAAATATGGGTGTTTTACCATACAATAACATTACTATTTATACTATGCCGGCTGGATCCGCAATTGAAGCACTTCTTCTTTCATTTGCCCTTGCTGATAGAATTAATTTACTTAAAAAGGAAAAAGATTTTTCTCAGGCAGCAACTTTATTGGCATTAAGAGAAAACGAAATGTTAATCAAAGAGCAAAATATTATTCTAGAACAAATGGTAGAACAGCGAACCATTAAACTAAATCATACTAATGCAGAATTAAATGCAACTTTATCTGATTTAATAGATACTCAAACTCAATTGGTAAATGCGGAAAAAATGGCTTCTTTAGGTCAGTTAACAGCAGGCATCGCTCACGAAATAAATAATCCAATTAATTTTGTGAGTGCCAATGTAAAACCATTAAAATTAGATATTGAAGATGTACTTGAATTAGTGGGAAAATATGAAAAAATAAGTTTAACGGAAAACCTCTCTGAGGGTTTGAAAGAAATAGAGGTTTTCAAAAAGCAAATTGATTTTGAATATCTCAAAAAAGAAATGACAGAATTATTGACAGGAATAGAAGAGGGTGCGATGCGAACCGCAGAGATTGTTTCCGGATTAAAAAATTTTTCCAGATTAGATGAAAGTGAATTTAAAATGGCAAATATTAATGAAGGTATTAAATCCACTTTAATTTTATTGAAGAGTTCAGTGCCTGCTGATCTTAAAGTCATAACTGATTTAGGAAATATCCCTGCCATAGAATGTTTCCCTGGCAAATTAAACCAGGTTTTCATGAATTTATTTAATAATGCCATATATGCTATTAATAAAAATGAGTCAGGTAAAAAACAGTTATTAATTAATACCTATGAGTTAAATGATCAAATATTTGTTTCTATTGAGGATACAGGTATAGGCATGACACCCGAAGTGAAAGCGAAAGTATTCGAACCTTTTTATACCACTAAAGATGTGGGTGAAGGGACTGGGTTAGGAATGGCAATTGTTTTCAAGATCATAGAAAGCCATCATGCTAAAATAGAAATCGAATCTGAATATGGTATAGGAACAAAGATTCTTTTAATTTTGAATAAAAAATTATAACAAACTGTTAGTTGAAATACACTTAAATGAAAGAAAAAGTTAAAATATTGTTTGTTGATGATGAGGAAAATAATCTGATATCTTTTCGTGC
>JANPOX010000286.1:0-12284 GCA_031428235.1 Bacteroidia bacterium
TTTTTTTTAAGGTAGTTCATTATGTTTATCCATTGAGGGCGGTTAAATGTTTTACCGCTTTCGTCATCGTGATAAAATCCGACTACTTCAATATTATTTTGTTCAGCGTATTTGTATAATCTTTCTTTTTGGTCGGCAGGACTGTAACCATTATTTTGTTCATCGGTAGATACACGAGTGTATAGAATGGCTCTTTGTTTCATTGTATTTAACTTTTAAGTTGATTCATCATTATTTCCATTAGCACGTTCTATAATTTCATTCATATTATCCATACCATTTTGTTCTATAATTGCTAATGCTATATCTGCTAAATTGTCTAACCAATCTCGCATTTTAATTAGCTCTTCATCAGTATAATTCATACCACTTTTAGCATAAATTTTACGACATTCTGCAATTGACAGTTTAGTATTTCCAACTACAAAACTCATTTTGTAGAAGGATTAAATGTTGATGATTTGAAAGAAAAAAAGAACGGTTTTTTAGTGCTGTAAATACTTAGCTTTTCTAATGCAAATATAATGATAATCAACAAGTTACGAAAATTTAAAGCGAAAACATTATCAACTGCTAATTGATTTGGAATCAGAATTTGCGTTGATTTGGAGAAGTAATATTTTGATCTGCTACTCATATTGGCTTATCGGAAGACAAATATGTATCAGGTCTAAAAAATCATTTTTATAAAACAGGAGGCGACACGATTCCGCTTATTAAAGATTGAAAATCGTGTAAAATAATGAGAGATTGCCAAACACTCTTGAATTTTTCGTTTTAATCTTACACTCCTTGATCCATTATCAAAATAAAACGGAGTTCATTGCTGAACTCCGTTATTACTAAACTAACAAACTAACTATGAAAAAAAAATTATTCTACTATTACTTTCTGTGTAACCCTATTATCTCCGCTTTGTAAACAAACGAAATAAAGCCCTTTGCTATTAATTTGAAGTACTGTGCTTTCGGATGAAGGGTCAACCTTTTTCGTGCTTATAACTCTACCCATAACATCATAAACAGTTAAATTCCAATTTCCTTTCGGTAAATCAGTAAATTTAACTGTAAAGGCTCCTGAGCTTGGATTAGGGTAAATTAAAAATTCGGATGGCTTAACTTGGTTTTCTGCAATTCCAACAAAAGCGGTGCAAGGTGCTAATGCAGCAGTATTACAAAATTGATCTGCAAGCGACTGAACCTTTGGAATATTCATAACAAGCGGAGAAAGGAACGCTACTGCCTGAGATGGCCCAAAAAAGTATTGGGTTGAATTACCAGTATGATCTATATAATCACTTGGAACACCTGCTGACATTTTCAGGAAGGTATTACCTGCACTTTGTGTTGCGTCCCCCTGCTGTGCTAATGTTGTGTTCCGACTCAAAATACCTTTATTGCTGAATGCTATTCTATTGCAAGCAATTTTTAAAAGGTCGTGCATATCCTTGTTAAAATCAATAGCCGTATTTAATTGGATAAGATTATTTTCCTTAATCACAGAATTATAACCCGCCTTTGTATTGGTCGTTTGGATTCCAGTGGTATAACCTGCGATTGTATTTCCAGTAATTGTAAATTCTTTACTTCTGTTCAAACTAATAGCTGTCTGTCCGTTTACGAACATACTATTGGTTATTTTCATATCAGCTATCTTGTCAGCAATTACAGGAGTTTTAGCATTGAAAATATAAGAATTATCAATAAGCAGTTTTTCGCCTACGGAATAATTGCCATTTAATTCTATTCCTTTCCATTGCTTTCCATCGCATCCAAACATTACGGTTTGGTTTTTAATAACAATAGCAGAGTTAGGATTAGATTTGATCTTAACTCCCGGAGAAACAACAACAATAGAATTGTCAAAAGTTAAAGTATTGTTTCCAACAAGATTTATATCACTTGTTATGTAAACAGTAGTATTGCTATACGTTGTATTTGTATTAATCGTTCCACCAATACCAGTATGCGTACATCCCGCCATTTGAGGGTCAACATTCACATTTCCGATTTGTTTAAGATGTGGAGGAACAGTATCTTTCTGTGCATCTAAAAGAGAATAAACCATTTTCATCATTTTCTTTCCATGACAATTGAATTGTAATAGGACGGTCGAATTTGGTAAAATCGTATCATTGTTATAAAAAGTAGCACTATCTGATAATGCTGCTGATGCTGGATAAGATAATTTTAAAGGCTCTGTTCCTGTTGCCCCTCCACTAAAATTGATATTGAACGGATATAAGGTTGCATCCCTGTTTAAAATCATTACATAAAATCCAGCTCCTGTTTCGCTGCTTGCAAAGGTTGTCACATTTGGTGATAAATTACTTGAACCATTTACAAATTTGCCGTGAAAATGTTGACTGAGTAATTGAAAATGGTAATAAGTACTTACTGGTAATGGTTTTTGAGTTGAAGATGCAAAACCTTTTGTCATACTTAAATCAAGCGAATCCCCATCACCACCGCTTTCATGGATTGACCAAGGCATAACGAATTCCGTTTTCGCATTGCTTGGGTTTGTACCGCTTGCTAAAACATCTGCCATAACCTGTGCCCATGCCTGTCCTGCGTAAAACGATCGTGCCCCAATACCTTCAGTTGAATTTGTTGTATCTACTCCTTGTACCACTGGTACAATCGGATTTTTATAACATACATTCATTTCAGTGATAGCGAACGTTAGAGGACTTAAAGGGCGAGACATATTTGCATTATTAAGCAATGTCTGCAAACTGCTTAATTCACTTGGCAATCCAGTTGCTGCGTAAGCTATCAATCCGTTTCGTGTAGCATTGTAATTAGATGATTTTAAGGTTCTCAAGTTTCCATAAGAACCACCGTATGAATGAAAATCAGCAACATCACAATAATAAAAACCGTCTGCTGGACTGCTTGTTCCTGCAATGATGCCTGTAATCTTAACGGTAGAATTTCCAAAAAGAGAATCCATTGTTTTCTTGCCAAACTTATCCGTAGCTCCATAATATGAAAGAGCAGGCGCAACAATTTTTGATCTGTTATCAGCTTTTTTTATTTGAATTGCAAACGATTTTATGAAAGCTGAAATTTGAGCGTTACTATATAACTTATTTCCAACGCTATCTACATAAGCATCCCATTCGTTACCAATTGCGTAATACACAGTATCAAAAGGAAATTTGGCTTTAATGTTTGCTACCATAATATTCGCATTTGTTGGTGTAATACCAGATTTAAAAGGAATTTGCACCAAAAATTTAGAATTTAAATTGACATTTCGGATTTTTGTCATTGCTCTTATGTAGTCATTTGTAAGAGAATCCGGTCCGATTGCAATTCCTTTCTTGTCATACCCGTTTCCTCCGATTCTGTAGACCACGGCTCCATCCTCCTTAACCATTTGCTGAATAATTGGATAATCAGTTACTCCACCCAAATTGATAACTGGCGGTCCTAAATATTTTTCAGGGAGCCAGTGGTTTATTCCCCAAAACTGGCTTGGGATTTGTTGCCCAAACATAGTTTGAAGACACAGAAATATTAAGATTCCTGTAATCAAAGTAATTTTTTTCATGTTGGCGGGTTATAGAGTTTATAACAAATATATGATTTTGTGTAAATGAGCCAAAACTTTTGAGTAAAATATTCCCCTAAATACCAAATAATGACCTTTTTAACTGCCTAAAAGTCCGTCATACCGAATAGATGGCTCTTGGCAAGTTCATTGAGACTAATTTTAGGTAAACAAATTCTAATGAAAAAGTATATACTTTTACTGCTCCTCTTAAATGTACTTTCAGTTAAAGCCCAAAATCATTGGGAAGGAGTTGGAAATGCAGGGCTTTTAGAGCGTTTTGCTGACAATCCTATTATAAAAGTTAGTCCAGACGGTGTACCTTATGTGGCTTACAGAGGGTATCCCGGTGCAAACGTGCTAAAGTTTGATGGGAGCAATTGGGTGCAGGTTGGTAACCCTAATTTCTCCAGCGGAGATGTTGTAACAATATCTTTGGCCTTTGATAAAAACAAAACTCCTTATGTTGCTTTTTCGGATCAGAATAACTGTTTTAAAATGACGGTTATGAAATTAGAAGGTAATATCTGGGTTCCCGTGGGCACTGCCGGTTTTACTCCGGGCGCAGCAAGTTATTCTTCTTTAGCATTTGACAATAATGGACTGCCTTACGTTGCTTTTAGAGATCAAGGTGCCTGCGTTTATTACTCTGCTCCTAACGGTTTCAGAGCATCCGTTATGAAGTTTAATGGAAACGATTGGGAATATGTAGGATCTTCCGGATTTTCTACTGTTGCAGGTCAATTTGATGGCGCATCAGATACTTATCTTTCGTTTGATAAAAATAATAATCCTTATGTAACATATTCTGACATGGCGCGGGGATTTGCTGCATCTGTTCAGAAATTTGATGGAACTAATTGGGTTTACTTAGGAACACCGGGATTTGTGAACTGGAATGCAGCACGTTCAGGAAGTTTAGCATTTGACAAAAATGGTTCGGCATATATAATTGGTTCTGTATCAGGCCAAGCACGTATTCTTAAATTTGATGGTTCACAATGGCAAGCATACGCCCCCCCAATCACAAGCGCATACGTAAATTACGCTTCAATAGCATTTGATGGCAACGATACCTTATATGCCGCTTTTAAGGACGGAGACCATGAAAACAAGGCAACTGTGATGAAATTCACAGGCGTAAATTGGGTACCTGTTGATAGTGCTGGATTCACTTCAGGAGAAATTTATTATTTGACCTTATCCCATGACGTTGCAGGAAATCTGTACGTGGCTTACAAAGACTGTAGCACTCATGAGTGTGATTATTCAAGTGTCATGAAATACGGCAATAAAGTAATACAAACAATTCAGCCTACTTTGATGCAGGAAAGTGACTTAGCATTTACAGTATTTCCTAACCCAGTTTCTAACTCACTTAATATAGTTTATGATAATACGAAAGGATTAGAAAATGGCTTCGTAGAAATAACCACATTACAAGGCGTGAAGATTCATGCCGAAAAAATAAAATTACAGACTGGCCGAATAAATAAAAGTATAAATATCCAATCGTTAAGCAAAGGAACATATATTTTTACTTTTAGTAATGGAGAATCAAAGCAAAGCAAAAAAATTGTAGTGGAATAACAAAATCACTATCTTTACCAACTGAAATATGCAGTTAAAAATCAATATAAAGACCGTAGCAAGCCGAATTCAACCCAAGTCGGCATTTACCCCCCCCCGAAAGATCAGCTAACAGAGAAGCTTAGAAGTCTTTGTAATTCCCTTATTATAAGTGTTTGCTTATGAAAATTGTAAGCGAACAGATCACAGGAGAAGTATCAGTAAAAGTAGATACTCAATACAACAACTTTATTGGAGAAAATGTTACCGTTGATGAAAATGTACTCGCAAGATTTTACGGTGTAATTCAAGTATCTCTTATTTTAAAAAAGGGAGCAATCGCATATTTACATGGCAAATTGATTGGGAAGCTAATAAATGAAGGTGGAACATTATATGTTTTTGAAGCTTCAGGAGAAATAAAAACGGTAAGAACAGATATTGTTCAAGATTAAGTACACAATTTAAAGTGCTTTTAAACATTCATTTAATAAAGGATCTTAGTAGTCAAAGCAAAGGAGTTTATTTCAGTGAAATTATTTCAGGCCAAGAGAAGTAAGAAAAATAGTTATTGAGTAAGCAGTGATTTTTATAAGAAAAGAGCCTCTATAAATGAGGTTTTTTTTATGATATTTGGACATGAATTATCCGAGAAAAAGCAGGCGGTGGCAATTCTTCTTTTATGGCATTATTGTAGGAATTGTATTTAGCGTGTTTGTTTTCTGTTTCCTACGATTTGTTATTAAGTAAAAGGAAGTGTTTATGTCCCAAATAAAACGACTCAAAAAAGCCATCAAAGCCCTATGTAACGCCTCAAATCTTCGGGGGGGGGGTAAAGCCTATGCGTTCAAGAATCGCACTTACAGCGCCCTTTAAATGGGTGTAATCAACAGGTTTTATAAAAACATCATTCGCTCCGAGAGCTAATGCCTTTTCTTTATCTACTGGATTAACTATCGAGCTTAAAATAAAAACAGGTATTTTTTTAAATTCATTAAAACTTTTAATGCGTTGTAAAGCACTTAGTCCGTCTAACAAAGGCATATCTAAATCTAAGAATATACAGTCAGGGGTTGGCTCTGGACAATTGACGTAACTTCCTGCCCTTAATAGATAATCAAGTAATTGGGAACCATTATAAACCGATGTTATTCTGTGAGTATGATTAATTTCTAAAATCGCTTTTCTGATAATATAATGGTCGCTGGCGTTGTTATTAGCAATAACGAGATTAAGTATATTCTCAGGTACTTCCATGATTCAAATGTACACTTAATTTCCAATGCTAAAATTACAAAAAGGGCAAAAAAACAAAAGAAAGATGGCTTTTTTAGTTATGATTTTGTTTCATTCCCGAATGATTGTTTTTAAATTTTTCTTAAATGCTCTATTGTTAAAGGCTTTGAGAAGAACGCACAAACGCTTTTATATGACAATGCCTTCTCTTCATCTTCGGGATATACAGAAGCAGTAAGTATAATAATTTTGCTTTTCAGTTTTGGATTTATCTTTTCGTACTCTTGAAGAAATCCCCATCCATCCAAGATCGGCATATTTATATCCAAAAAAATATAATCAGGTATTAAAGGATCTCCACTAATTCCAAGTCGCTGAATATTTTTTAAAAATTCTAAGGCACTTTTTGCGCTTGTATGAACATATATTTTATCAGCGAAAGTATAATGCCTTAGTAACTTTTCATTTACAAAATTATCAATTGCTTCATCATCAATAAGCATTACAGAACTGAATTTGAACTTTTCCATTTTTTTCATTTGTATTTAAGTAAATGACGGCATTCATTTTTTTCTAAATAATTTTTAAAATCTTCGATAGTCCTCTCCCCAATACATTTGTATCTCTTTAAATCCGTTTCAGTATTTGTTTGTAGTAATTCGCCCATCGTTTCAGAAAATAAAATACTTAACTTCCGTTTCAATTCCAATGGCATTTCGAGATATTCAAAAGGCGAATTTAAAAATCTGTCTGATTCCGTTTGATAAGTAATTATGCCATGATCTTCCAAAAGCCTTTCGGTGATCCAGCGTTGAAACTTAGGATAACACCATTTTAAACGCCATTTCGCTTTATTTAAAATACTGGCTGCTGTAATAGGAGAAATGTTTAATTCTTCTGCGGAAGGAAAATGCGAACCTGTTAAAATGTAGTTCTGAATAATGGTTATTTCCTGCTTAGATAAAAAGCAAGCTCCGCTTGCTGTCCATTCTTGCCATGATTCGGCATAGGGATCAAGCACCGCAAGTAATTCTTTTATTTTTTTTATGGAAGTAATGGGTTTCATTTCTGTTACCCACCTAAATATGGTGGGCGCGGTAACTGAACTTACTGGAAATCCTGCGCACCGCAAAGAGCGCCCAAACCACATAAGACAGCCCACGCCCATATAGGGATCGTAGGCTGACTTGGGTTTGGTTGAAATTTTTGCGGTTTTCGGATTTCCAAAGCCAGCTTTTACACTGATTATATTTTAATTACTCTTTTTCTATTTTTTCATTTAGATGTAAATATACAAAATATTGAATATATGCCCTTCTGCCCTTTAAAAATCCGGTCAAATCCATCCTAAAAACAAAACATCTGATCGCTGTAAAAAAAACAGGTATAAAGTCGCTTTGTTTTTTTTGAAAAAGATTAACAACCATTTAAGAAGCAATTGAAAAACATTGAAAAAAGTTCAAAACAATTATAAATTTAATCAAACATCGCAAGTTCAGGATATTCAAATGGACTTTGCACTTCGATTCTATCAGGATTATCATTTCGGTTTGTGATGAGTTTTGATATAGTGTGGGCTTCAAGTTGCTTTTCGTCAATCGGTTTCATTAACTCGTTAATTTGATTTTCATTCAAATTTGGATTTAACCAATCTTGCTCAATTTCTTTCGGCAGAATTAATGGCATCCGCAATTTTACATTGTGAATCTTCGCCATTAATGGATTTGCTTCAGTAGTAATGATAGAAAATGTATTGATTATTTCTCCAGTTTCTTTATTTACCCAATCATTGTAAATACCACCAAATGCAAACGGTTCATTATCTTTTGTATGAATGTAGTACGGATATTTTTGCTTACCAATAGTTCGCCATTCATAGAAACCATCAACTAAAACCATACATCGTTTTTGGCGGATTGAATTTTTAAATGACGGTAATGAAAAAATAGTTTCGCTTTTGGCGTTAAGCGTTTTGGTCATCATATCCTTTGCATCCTTCATTGTTTGACAGAATGAAGGAATTAATCCCCAATGAAATGTTTGAATCATATTAGGTTGAACACTTGCTATAACAGGTGTTTTAGGATGATTAAATCCGCTCAAATAAAAATGCGGAGATATACTAACTCCTTCTGCAACCTTTACTTTAAAACGCTTTTCTAATTCTTGCGGTTGTTTCTTTGCTGAAATATTATAACACATATTTTAAACTATGACTACTTTTTGATTATCTATTTGGTCGTTTGCAAAACGAATTAATTTACGGAGCGAATCCTCTCTAATCATTGACTTTCGGGACGAATGATTATAATGTCCTTGCAATAATTTGTTCTTCAAAAATACGCCTAAATCTTTTGCGCTCCACCCAAATTTTTGTTCTAATTCCGGGTACTTCTCTATAACCTGTGAAGGGGTTAAATACTCTACTTTCTTGTTCATTTTCGCTAACTATTTTTCTATTTACGGAGGTTACTAACCTCCCTTTTTAACTTCAGTAGGGTTGAAACCAATGTTTCATTACTCATCACAGGTTCGGGAATTTGAGAGCTGATATAGTGTGTAAATTTCCACACCTCTTTTACTTTGTTTATTGTTAATTCATAAGGCTCATAGAGCGCATTTAACGATGAAAGCAAAATGCTTTTTCCTTTTTTAATTTGGTTAGTAATAATTTTAAATACTACGCCATCATCAAGTGTAACAACGATACAAGCCATGCCGTCTTTTATTTCATTTAGGTTTTCAACATACTCGCCAACTACATAAGATTTATCAGGTATAGGATACATTGAATCTCCTGTAATTTGAAAGGTGCGGTATTTACGCTCTTTGTTTAGGAATGGTAAATGCACCATCGGTAATTTTTTAATAAAATCCTCATCACCAAAACCAATTGTATAACCTGCCGATGCTTTTACGTTTACCAGTTCATTGTTCTCATTGTTCTTGCTATCAACAGTAGTGGTCAATACCCTAATCTTTGTACCAGTTGTATAAACATCATAGCCTTTTGTTAAATCGTCAATTTGCTTTTCTGAAAATCTACTCAGATCGGTTTTTAATAAAACGTCAATTGACACATTGAAGTAGGTTGAAATAGTAACAAGTATTTCGGCAGTTGGGTTAAGCACAATGGTGTTTTCATAGTTATTAAGTGTGGAACGAGTAATACCAAACTCATTAGCAGTCGCTTCTTGTGTTAAACCATTCCGTACACGCAATAGTTTGATGTTTGAGCCTAAAAACATAGTGAAATTATTAGTTTTTATAAAATCATATTACTGACTGTAATACAATCTAAAAGTAATGAAAAAAGTGGAACAAAAACTATTTTTATTAACATTTAAGGATTTTAATTACTCTAAATAATTAACTATCCTATTGATTATAGGTTAGTTATATACTTACAAACTACCCACCCATTACCCCCCTACCACCCACCATTTTTACAGGGGACTACGGGATCACCCATATTGTTTTGCAGTCAATATCACCGTTTTTTTGCATCCCAACAATCCATAATCGAGATGAGAAAAATTTATTTAACACCAAAAGAAATATTTGAAAAATATCCTGACCTGAAAATAAAATTCAACTGGACACAAAGCGATATAGGAGTTTTTATGCGTAACAAATTACTATCAGGCTATTACAGCAGAAACAAACGAGCCAGTATGATTGAAGAAAGCTCTTTGCTCAATCTCATCAAGTATGTGAACGGTTTATTAGAAGAACAAATTTTAATCCTGCAATAACAATGGCAAGACCGATAAAAAATAATGCAGATTATTTCTCACACGATAACGATATGAGAGATGATGAACGCATCAAAGCTGTAAGACGTAAGTTCTCGCACTTGGGATATTCTACTTGGAATATGCTGTTAGAACGTCTGTGTCGTGCCGAAAATTTCAGGATTGAATACAACGAAGATAGTATAGATATAATGGCAGGTGATTTTAACATTGAGCCTGAACAACTGAAAGAAATTATTGACTACCTGATTAAACTAAAACTGATAATTCAGGATGACGAACTAATTTTTAGTCAAACAATGATAAACCGTTTTGAAGGGCTTTTTCGCAAACGAAAACGAGATACTGAAAGGTTATCGCCAACGATAACTACGGATGAAAACAATATCGCTGACGATAATCCACAAAGTAAAGTAAAGGAAAGTAAAGTAAACAAAAGGAAAGAAAATGAAATAAAAGAAAAGGGGAATAGTGAAAATTCCTCCCCCGTTTTTTTTAATAATTTTTCTTTTTATGAAAATACAAACTTGGAAAACTCTACAAATTCAGATCAAACCAGTAATACCGAAGCCACAGAAAAAAGTTCCGCAAAAAAAAGCATCACAGGTGAACTTTTAAACCATTGCAAAAAAATATTTGAAAAATTCTCACCGATGTACGTTTGGGAGAGCAAGGATAACGAGCAAATGATTTTGTTGCTCAAAAAAATACTCATCACAAAACCTGACTTGCAAAATGAAAATCAATTAGCCGATGCGTTTTTAAGTTTCATTCAAAAGCTCCCTGAATACTGGCGAACAAAGAAGTTTACCATTCCCAATATCTGCAATAACTACAATGAAATTGTAAGCGAAATAAGATCAAATAATCACAGCAGTAAAGGCAAAAAACAAACACCTACCTACAAACCGATAGCACAGAAGCCGCCTGAAATAAAGCGAATACCAACACCCGAAGAAAAATTACAGATTAGAAAAGACTTCATAAAATCTATAATAGAAATTTACGAAAGGTATGTGAACACAGGCGAGTACGGCTACTTACCAGTTTGGATTATGTACGATACGTTGGTCGAAGAAAAAGTTTTGAAGCTCACGGAAAAGAAATTGGAAGCGCACCGGAACAAAGCGATTGAGCAACGAAAGGCAGAATTACAAAAGCCACAGCATCCGCACGAAGCAAGAACATTCAGAGGCATACTTGAAAATTTTAGCGAAGAAATAAACAAAGGAAATGAAAAAAGCAGAATTGAAATCAATACGAAAATCCTTGCGGTGAAAGGGCTTTTTGAAGAATTAAAGAAAAAACAAATAGATATAAAAACACTTTTTAATCAATAAATAAAATGGAAACAGGAATATTTTTAACCATCAAAGACCTAATGAAACTCTTAGGCAGTAACAGTTACAGCAGTTGTGCTAATCAACACAAAATCATCAGGGATTGCATAGCCACAGGCAAAAAGAAACTCACCGTTAAAGAGTATTGCGACTACGAAAAAATAGAATTTGATGTGGTTTGGAAGTTCATTCGGAGCTAAAAAACAATCACAAAAATCAATGATTATCCTAAATAATCCGTCCGATTCAATCCTTATAAAATAAACCGTTTGAAGCCGATGCACCTTTGCTTCATCAAACGGCAACAAAACTAAAAATGGAAAAATCAGAAATTCTACTACTCGTAAACAGTGTGCTTTTATCAATCATCAGCATCATGTTTTTAGTGATAGGTTATTTTTTAAAAGACCTGCACAAAGATTTTAAAACACTAATCGAACGAGTGAATAAACTCTACACCGATTTGTACACACACATCAATTTGTTCGACAACATTTCAAAAATGTTTCAAAAGCAAATTGATACGATTGAAAAAAAAGTTGATGACTTAGAAGAAAAAATGAGCAAAGGCAAAGATGAATAACCTGACAAAAATATTAATTGGAACTGGTGTTGTTGTAACTGGTGGTTATCTGTTAAAGATGAGCAGAACATCTGCAAACATTGAAACAGAAATCAAAGCTAAAATACACAGTCTGAAATTATCGGGCTTAACTATTCGTGTCGATGCTAAATTAAAAAATCCGACCGATGGCACTTTGAAATTGAAGTATCCATTTGTAAAGCTGAGTTACCAAAATTCAACCATTGGTAGTTCGCAAGTAGT
>JANPOX010000287.1:0-2843 GCA_031428235.1 Bacteroidia bacterium
AAAAAAATGTTTCATCTGAATTACTAATGTGTTCAACAAATCTAATTATTTATTAGACTACTAAAACCCAAATAACTTTCTTTCACATTTAATACATATACTTAAAGATATGCAGGTTTTTCAGGTTTGAAGAATTGCAAGCCGCAGATTACTTCTTCTTTTTTTTCAGATATTCTTCATAGGATTGAACGTACCTTTTATTACCAGGCACAACCAGGTGTCTTTTAGCGTATGATCTCCCGCCGGCATGTATAAAACCTGTGACCATTTTCTCTCCATTGATATGGGCATTGGCTATTTTCTTTTGTCCTTTTTTATCGATTCTTTCAGGTTGTGTTTTTGCTTTTTGATAAGCTATTTGCAGTTCCGCTTTTACGGCATCATCTCCAAATCTGTAGAGGTTTGCGATTGCCCAAGAAGAATGCCAGATGTTGAACCCAACTTTCATGCTGTCGATGTTGGTGAGGTAAAGATCAGCAATTGTTTTGGCCTGTGCCGGTGTTACTACCTGATCGCGGAGAACCCAAAGCCCGAGGGATTGACTGACGCTTGTTTTTTTTATTTCATCCTTTGTGATTTTCAAAGACTCATCGATGTTGACATTTTTAACCAATGCGGGTTCTCTAGTATGGTGCATGGATGTGAAACAAGAGTTGAGTAAAAAGCAAAATAATGTGGCTATGATTAAGTATTTCCGCATATGAGTATTTTTTTGTGAAATTACGATACGCCGCCAAAAAAAAATTATAGTCTTTCACAGCTGAACCCAATCTTGACTTGTAAATTTTAAAGAATGGGACAGACTTTATTTATAAATTATTTTTAGATTGGAAGAAAGAATTTAGTAAATAAGATTAACTGTAAGTGTTCGTTTAATGCAAAAAATCCCTCTAAGCTTTCACTTAAAGGGATCTTTACCTAAACCTAAATAGAACTTATTTTACTTCTTCATAATCAACATCAGTTACGTTTTCACCTTTGTTGTTATCAGAAGTGGTATTGTTGTTAGCGTCACCACCAGGGTTGTTGTTATTACCATCACCTTTCTGGTCATTCATTGCCGCATACATTTCTGTAGAAGCTGCTTCCCATGCTGCGTTCATTGCAGTGGTTGCTGAATCGATGGCTGCTAGATCTCTTGAATCATGTGCTTTCTTTAATTCCGCTAAAGCTGTTTCAATAGTCGTTTTTTTATCTGCAGGGATTTTCTCTCCGTATTCTTTCAATTGCTTTTCAGATTGGAAAATTAAACCATCAGCAGCATTGATTTTTTCTACTTCTTCTTTCGCTTTTTTATCAGCATCAGCATTCAACTCTGCTTCACGTTTCATTTTCTCAATTTCTTCTTTGCTTAATCCGGAAGAAGCTTCGATGCGAATGTTTTGCGCTTTACCTGTTGCTTTATCTTTAGCAGATACGGAAAGAATACCGTTAGCATCAATATCAAATGTAACTTCTACCTGTGGCACACCGCGTGGTGCAGGCATGATGCCATCTAAATTAAACTGACCGATAGTTCTGTTATCTTTTGCCATCGGACGCTCACCTTGTAATACATGTAATTGTACACTTGGTTGGTTATCGCTCGCTGTTGAGAATGTTTCTGTTTTTTTAGAAGGAATTGTTGTATTGGATTCGATTAATTTAGTGAATACACCACCGTAAGTTTCGATACCTAAAGATAAAGGCGTTACGTCTAATAATAAGACATCTTTTACTTCACCGGTTAATACACCACCTTGAATGGCTGCACCTAAAGCTACAACTTCATCAGGATTAACACCTTTGCTAGGCGCTTTTCCGAAGAATTTTTCAACTGCAGCCTGAATAGCAGGGATACGTGTTGAACCACCAACTAAAAGAATTTCATCTATATCAGAAGTAGATAAACCTGCATTCTTTAATGCTGATTTACAAGGATCTATTGTTCTTTTGATCAAACCATCAGCCATTTGTTCAAATTTTGAACGTGTTAATGATTTCACTAAGTGTTTAGGAATTCCGTTAACCGGCATGATGTATGGCAAATTGATCTCAGACGTAGTAGTACTGGATAATTCGATTTTTGCTTTTTCAGCAGCTTCTTTTAAACGTTGAAGAGCCATTGGGTCTTTACGTAAATCAATGCCTTCATCGCTTTTAAATTCATCTGCTAACCAATCAATGATCAAGTGGTCAAAGTCATCACCACCTAAATGAGTATCGCCATCTGTTGATTTTACTTCAAATACACCGTCACCTAATTCTAATACAGAAACGTCATGAGTACCACCACCACAGTCAAAAACAACAATTTTCATGTCTTTGCCTTTTTTGTCCATACCATAAGCAAGGGCAGCAGCAGTTGGTTCGTTAATGATACGTTTTACTTTTAAACCAGCAATTTCACCGGCTTCTTTAGTTGCCTGGCGTTGTGCATCGTTAAAATAGGCCGGAACAGTAATCACTGCTTCGTCAACAGTAGTTCCTAAGAAATCTTCAGCTGTTTTTTTCATTTTTTGTAAAATGATCGCTGAAATTTCCTGTGCAGAGTAGTTTCTGTCATCAATAGATACTCTTGGTGTTCCATTGTCGCCTTTTACTACTTTATATGTCATACGAGGGATTTCCTTTTGAGCTTCGTCAAAAGTAACTCCCATAAAACGTTTGATGGATGATATTGTTTTAGTTGGATTGGTAATTGCTTGTCTTTTTGCAGGATCACCTACTTTTCTTTCGCCACCTTCAACAAATGCTACTACAGAAGGAGTTGTTCTTTTACCTTCGTTATTTGCAATAACAACAGCTTCATTTCCTTCCATAACTGCAACACAGCTATTGGTTGTTCCTAAATCTATTCCTAT
>JANPOX010000288.1:0-3878 GCA_031428235.1 Bacteroidia bacterium
AATAATGCCACTTGAGATTCAGCTGAACCAGTGTTTTTATCGCTACCACCGTGTTTTTTAAAAATGTCTTTCTTTACTTCTGATGTTAAATACATGTTATTCTTCGTTTAATGTTATCTTTAAATAGGGCTACAAATATAAGGTATTTTGTTAAACAAACAATAGTTATTCACATTTAATGCTCTTTTTTTTCATTAAAATAAAGATTTTGTTTGTTTTAAAAATTTTGGGCGTGTACCTGCAAAAGAACAGTCCGCCAGCTGGCGGATCTATCCTTCATGCAATTTATTTATCAATCACAAATTTTCTGGTAACAGGCTCATCTGTTTTTCCAAACCTACAAATCATAAAATACATACCAGCAGAGAGATCTTCAATATTAATCGGATAAAGTTCGGAGCCATTAACATTCAGTTCTCCGGATTTTATTTCCTTTCCAGTTACATCCACAATACTATAATTCATGCTCTGCATGTCTTTAATTTCCAAAAATAAATTTATAGTTGATGAAGCAGGATTCGGAAACAATTCCATAGATGTTTTTACCTCTGTTTCATTAACCGCTGTTACCAAACTACTCGTCATAAATCGTTCACTAGTCTGGCAACCAAAATCTCCGTTAAAATTTTTTAGTATTACGGGAATACCAAGTTTGGTAAATTTTATGGAGCCACTGCCCGGATTAGGAGTGTAATACTGATATGCCCACCATGATAATCCATCGCAACCATCATCATCCATTGTAAAAGTATAACAACCATCAGGTAAATTCACAGTGTCTTTAAATACCTTGCTGTTCAGATTATTAATCCTGCTTGCAACAATATTTCCGTTTGCATCTTTAATGGTCCAGTGAGCTTCATTATAGCCAGGGTTAATAGCACTTGGTGCAGCATTTGTCACAAAGTTAACAATGAACTGATTTGGATAAACTTTCACAGAATTATAAGTTGATTTATAACTATTATTAAATGTATTCTGATCTCCGTTACCACCGTTAACCTGCACTATTTCAACATTAAACTGATTCGTTAGATTTCCGTTGTATAATGGTAAAGTTGGCCCGAGTTCTACAATGGCTTCTTCTAAAAAATTCAAATTACCAGTCCATGAATAAGTTGAAGCAGCCCCGCCGGTAATGCTATAATTAAATACCACTTGTGTTACCTGATTTGTTCCAGTATTTTTAATCTTAATTTTAGGATTAACGCAAATAGTATTAGAACGCGCATAATTCGGATTGTTATTTGGTGAAATAATATCTTCAATGGAAATGTCTGTATTAAAATTAGGAGCTGAGTAAGAAATCAGTTGAGATACAATATTATAACCACCTGTATTTGATTGTGTTGGTGAAACATAAGGTTCCATGTCTAAATCCACAGAAAAGCTGGAAGCAGGGGAAGTCAAATAAGAAATATCATGTGTAATCGGATACACAATTTGTCCAGGGCACCAGTTGGCTCTATCATAAAGCCATGTTCCGGTTTGTGGTGAGATATTATTTAAACCACAGTCACTTTTCCATAATTGTTTTTGAGAAACGGCAGCCCCATTAATTTTCAGATCATAATATTTACTGCAAAATTCCCCACAACCGTTATCATCAGAACCATGCCCACTAATTGTATTTTTAACAAAAGCTTTAGTAACCGGACTGTTATACAGAAACGGTTTTTCAATTAAATAATTTTCTATTGGAGAAGATGTGTTGCCATAAGAAAAATACCCATCATAAATATTTTTGACCGACAAAGCTTCCATCGGTGGTGTTCCTTCAATCATTTCTAATTTAAGTGTCAGTGTAAAACCCCATGAATAACCATCATACTTATACCTGAAATCAATATTGCCATTCAAAACAGAAGCATAATCAGTTATATCAACCATAAAATCATGTTTCCGGTTCGTTGTTAACCAATCGGTAGCATACGGAGTAATTATTCTTGCTATCTCAACTGTATCAGCATTTGCCGGTTTAGCATACACTTGCGTGGTATAATCCCATGAACCACAATACTGTGTTCCGCTAGGGCAAGCATATCTTCCTAAAATATAATGCAGGCGAATTTTCCTGTAAGTTTTTCCAGTTGGTAAAACAGCGGAAGTATCATAATTTCCCCATTGGGTTATCTTTCTTAAGTTATAAATCGTTACCCATGTTGTATCACCAGGACTAGCAAAGGCTTCCGGTATAATACTTATTGCTAATAACAGACTGAATAAGATCTTTTTCATATCACTAAATTGTTTTAGTAAAAGTAGATAAAAAAGTAAATAGCCCATAAATTAATATGAGCTATTATAGTAAAGCTATTTTAGGGTTCCCGCAGATGTCGCAGATGACCGCAAATTTAATTTTGTTTTATCATTTTGTAGTTTCTTGATTTTTCAAGTGATACATACAGCAATTAACGAATTAATAATCTGCGAACATCACCGCAATCTGCGGGAAAGTCCTATGACAACTTCTGTAAAGCAGTTCTTAAATTAGAAATAACATCAGCAACATCTGTTACTTTACAGGTTCCAACAGACATGCGATACCAGGGAGAATTGTCATCAGCACCAAATGCATAAAATGGAACTACTGCTAATTTGGCTTCATCCAATATAAATTTAGTAACGTCCTTTGTTGTTGATAAAATATGGCCATCAGCTGTTTTCAAGCCATGAAGATCAAACTTAATCGTTAAATAAATTGCAGCTTGTGGAGTAATTGCATCTACTTTAAAACCTTCTTTTTTCAGATCCTGAAATCCTTTATAAAACCCTTCTAAACGGGTAATTACTTTTGTTTTTTGCATTTCAATAAACACATCATACATTGGTAAATTATTCAGGTATTTTGCTGTTGCCATTTGTTCAGCTTTAGGCGCCCAGGCTCCCACATGAGTTAAAATCGCCTTCATTTTATCAATAATAGCTTTTGGCCCCATGCTCCATCCTACTCTTACACCTGTAGCGGCTAATGATTTAGATATGCCATCAACAAAAACAGTATAGGCTTTCATTTCAGGCCTTAACACAACCGGATTATAGTGTTTGTTTTCACCAAAAGTTAATGCCCAGTAAATCTGATCATACATTAAATATACTGGCTTGGCATCTGGTCCACGGCGTATATTTTCTGCCAATATCATATCACAGATTTCTTCCAAACCTTCTTTACTAAAAATTGTTCCTGTTGGGTTTTGAGGTGAACATAAAGCTACTAAAGTTGCATCCTGAATATGAGGCTTAATATCTGCGGCAGTTGGCATAAAATTTTGTTCTGGCGTAGCTTCAATCACAACCGACTTTGCAAAATTCAAATAAGAATAATGATTGTTGTTCCAGGATGGAACTGCAAAAATAACTGTATCACCTGCATCTACTAATGCTTTGAAGATGCTGTAGATGACAGGACGTGCACCTCCTGCAATCAGGATTTCATCATTTTTATAATCTAATTGTCCGCGCTCTTTTAATAAATTAGAAACGGCATTTCTTAATTCCAACATGCCATCAGCAGCTGGATAATTTGTTTGATCATCAAAATAAGCATCAACGATATATTGTTTCAGTTCTGTTGGGATAGGAAACTCCTTCGGATTAAAATCTCCGATCGTCATATTATATATTTTCTCTCCTTGTTTTATCTTTTCATTTACTTCTCCGGCTAGTTTAATAATTTCGGAACCAATAATGTTTTCGGCAAGTTTGGATACTTTTGATTTTTTGGATTCAAGTGTAGTGCTCATCAGGTTAATTTTTTTGAAAAATATATATAATCCTTATCACTTCAAAATATTGTTAGCAAAGTTTCGGGTTATTTGTAAATATGTTGTTTTTGCGCAAGGTTAATTTTGAATAGTTAGTTTTACAAAATAATATTA
>JANPOX010000289.1:0-2596 GCA_031428235.1 Bacteroidia bacterium
ATTATCAACTTCAAGTAAACCAAGATTCATATTGGCAATGATGTTTTGGTATTTTTCTTGTAGAACTTTACGAAGGTATTCTTCTTTTTTTCTGTCTGTAATATCTCTTGCTACTGCATGAAAACCTACTATTTTGTTTCCATCGAAAATTATTTTTACATTTTGGCCTATCCACACTTCTTCCATTTGACCATATACAGCAGGGTACTCAAAATAAGTAACAGGGGTCTTATTTGTAAATTGTTGCTTATAAAAACTCATTGCTTTTTCGCGATAATCAGTACGTATCAAATCTGTGAAATGTTTTCCGATAATTTCTTTTTCGGCCATCTTCATTACTCTTTCTGCAATCGGGTTTACATATACAAGCAAACCTTTGTAGTTTGTTCTATAAATCATATCGCTGGCTTCTTCAACCAACTGCTTGTATTGCTTCTCGCTTTCCTGTATTATAATATTAGCTCTTTCGTTTTCAATAAACTGAGCTATTTGATTGCCAGTTGCCACAAACATCCGCCTTAGTGTTGTATCCGTCTCCAAAACCTCATCGCTAAAAAACTCCATTATACCGACAACAGCGTTATTGATTGAAACCGGAAAGCTAAAAGCTCCGCGTAGATTAGATTGGGCTAAAACTGTAGCCCTTAGCGCGTTGTCATATTTGGTAAGATCAGGAATCCACAAAAATTCATTGGTTTTCCATACTCGTCCCGGCAAGCCAACGCCTTTTAGAAAAGAGATATTTCTGTTTGCATTTTCAAATACACTATCAACTATTGTTGAATGTTGCCAGTAAGCAATATGCTGCAATGTGCCTGTTTCCTCATCCGGCATATAGAATGCGCCGCATTTCCATCCAATAGTATTGCATATTATTTCTATCACTTTACACATCGCATCCCGAATTGTTTTAGATGTTGCTAATACCTGAGATATTGAATATTGTAAAAGAAGTCTTTTTTCACTTTCAGCTAATTCTTTTTTCTGATGGCTTAATTCTTCAACAAGTGTTTTAACATCATTCGTCACAATTTCTTGTGTTTTTAATACTTGCAGCATATCCGGAGTAGTATCATGTAAAGCAAAATCTGTTATGAAAATGCCCTTCTTTTCCATATCATCTACATTTGTAAGCCATGGCGAACCAATAAACATAATTGATTGCTTTTGTGCGAAATAGATAATTTGACCCCGGAATAAAATATTTTTTTCAAGGGATTCAATAATAAATATCTGCCGGGAATACTCCAATAAAGAATCAAAGTGATATTTAGGAGAGAAGGGGCGCTTTAACTTAAAACATTTCTGAAAAGAAGAACCTCTTAGTAAAGGCAGTATTTTTTTTAACCCTTTCCCCGTTTCTGTAATAATTAAGGATTTATCAAGAATAAAATAGAATGGGAAAACTTGGTCAAGTTCATCATTTGTAATATGTAATTGTCCATCATCCATATAAGCTAATTACCATTCAACAAAAAACACATCATGGTCAAAACCCTCCTCCCGACTATTTATAATCACAACTTTTGTTTCTACTTTGTACATTTTTCCCAGTCCCAAAATTAACCCAAAAACGAAGTGTTTAAGGCCTTCTCTTTGTGAATAATAATGTACCTGCAATGAATTGTCCTTTATGTCTGTTATTTTAAATTCGGGAGGAGTTATATTGGGATACATTAACATAACCCTACTATGAAAATTAGGGAGATTAATTAAAAACTCTTTTAAATCAGGTCCTCCCGAATGCATCAAGGATCCATAATGTTGCATCCCTGTTTTGAGTATCCAATACTCACCGAAAGCGATCAAAACATTTTCTAAAGTCATATTGAGGACTTCTGCAGCTGCACCCGCAAGTTGATACGTTACTTCATCAGGGTAAGGTTCATTACTTAAAAAGGAATCAACGGTTACACCAGCTTTTTCTTTCACTTTTCCCCAGGCTTCTTCTCCAAAATTTTCGGTTACTAAGCCCTGTATTGCTTTATTCACGAGACCGTACATAGTTGTATGTTTTAATTTTTATTAGATTTTCTAATCTTTAAAAAGCAAGATACCGTTATTTATGATGGTAAACGAATCTTATTGCAAAAGGTTTCCTATGGGGTACAATTAGTAAGAGTTATTTAGCATAAGCACTAATCAACAACTACGAATTTTTTAATACTATTTTTTGAAGCTAAATTTAAATGAAGAAAATAAATACCATTTAATTTGTTTTCAAACACAATTTTTGATTGATAAAATTCTGAACAGTAAACCATTTCTCCCAATACATTATAAATTGATATTGAAAGAATCTGACTTTTATCTCCTCCATAGGATAAGTTGAGTGTTTCGTTTACAGGGTTAGGATAAATAGCTAATTCAGTTATATCTTCCACACATTTTTCTACTGCGATAATATTAGAATGTTTAAATTTTCCATCAAAGTCGGTCTGTTTTAAAAGGTAATAACACAGCTCATTATACGGCTCTACATCAATAAAAGTATAATTATTAATTGATGTAGAATTGCCGGCACCATTAACTTTAGTAACAATCCGCCAGTTAATGCCATCTATACTACAGAAGTCAGGTATTATTTTTATTGTTG
>JANPOX010000290.1:0-2150 GCA_031428235.1 Bacteroidia bacterium
ATAGGTACTTATTATTATTTCAGAACTGACTTCTATAGAGCTAATAAATATTATGATTCCGCTTTACTAATTTTAAATAAATCTCCTGATAGAAAGTTAAAAAACATTATTGATTTAAAAAGAAGTTACATATGGCTTGATAAAGGAGAATTTCATAAAGCCAAGAAACTTTATAATGAAAAGGAATTAAGTGAACCAACTGACACGATGGCTCAAATTTTAATAAATATGGCTTTGGGACAAATATATCAAGCAGAATCCAGACATGATTCAAGTTTAAATAGAATGTACAAAGCGCTTAATTTATCTATTGCAAAAAAAGATTTTTACTATGAAGCTACTTCACGAAACAATATTGGCGGTGAGTATCAATTACTGGAAAAATACGAAGACGCCAGAAAAGAGTTTATAAAAGCTCTATTTATTGCCAAAAAAATTAATAATAAAAAGTTAGCTGTTTCAATAAATAGCAATATTGCCATTGTTTACTTACAACAAAATAAAATCAAAGAGGCATTAAAAACATACCAAGAAAATTTAATTTTTTATGCAAATACTAATTTCTACTATGAAATGTCTTATATGTATGTGAATATTGCTTCTTGTTATTTAAAATTGAATGAACCCATACAATTAAAGAAGTATTCTAAACTCGCTATTAAAACGGTAACTGATCGTAACCTATTCATTGAATCTATAAATATTTATCTTCAAGTGGCAAAACTATATTTAGAAGAAAAAGAGTATAACGAAGTTATTACATTATCTAAAGAGGCTCTCGAATATGCAAAAAAAAACAATATCGGTATAAACGAACCAACTTTCTATAGTATCCTAAGTAAAGCATATGAAGCAGAAGGTGATAATTACAATGCCTTACTAATGAATAAAAAGTATATTACTCAAAAAGATAGTATCGATATGGTATCTAACAATAAAATGGTAAATGAACTCATATTCACACATCAATTAGCTGAAAAAGAACAAAAAATATTATTGCAGGAAAAAGAAAACATACTTCTCAAAAAAGAAAATGAATTATATAACTTAAATAATACGTATTATATAGTAATTTCAATAATGATTCTTGTTTTATCTACGTTGTTAGGTTTTTATTTTTTTGAAAGAAAAGTCAAAAAGCAAAAGGAGCTATATGCCAGTCAACTTATTAATGATATAGATAAAGATAGAGAACGAATAGCTATGGATTTGCACGATGACTTAGGTTTAGGTATTACTATTGTTAGACAAAAGCTCTTAAAAAGTACTACGAACGACCTTGCAATAAACAATTGTATAGAAAATGATTTGAAGATACTACTTGAAAAAACAAGGAAAATATCAAGAGATTTATTTCCATCAACTCTTAAACATCTTCGTTTTAGAGAATTTATAGATAATTTATTTGATGAGACGGAAAAGCAAACAGGTATTATTTGTAGTTATGAAATTGACGATAAAATCGATTTATTTGATTTAAACATAAAAACACACCTATTACGTATGATTCAAGAGTGCATTCATAATAGTATAAAATACTCAGGTGCAGGAGCAATAAGATTAGAAATTGAAAATATAAATGATAATAAAACACAAGTAACCTATTATGATAATGGAATTGGATTTAAGGAAAACATGCAAGAAAAGGGATTGGGCCTAAAAAACATATATCAACGAGGGGTTTTAATTAAAGCAGATGTTTTAATTTCAAATAATGAAAACAATAAAGGTGTTAAACTATCAATTACTTTAAATGACAAAACTTAAAATATTAGTAGCAGATGATCATCCTATTTTCAGAGTTGGATTGTGTAGTGTTATTGGTGCCGGGTTAGTTGAAGCTGTAATACGAGAGGCTGACAATGGAGTTAATGCGTGGGAAATCATTAATGATGAAGCACCTGATGTTGCTATTTTAGACATTAATATGCCTGGTATAGATGGTTTGGAAATATGTAAAAGAATAAAAAATAACAATCTAAACACAAAGGTTATTATTTTAACAATGTATAAAGAAAGATCATTGCTTGAGAAGGCTAAAAAGAATGGCGCAAAAAGTTATCTTATAAAAGACAATTCTGTATTTGAAGTTGTTGATTCCATTAAAGCAGTTTTAAATAATCAATATTATTGGAGCGAATCGTTAAAAG
>JANPOX010000291.1:0-3002 GCA_031428235.1 Bacteroidia bacterium
CCCAGCCCGCGAAATTGTCATTCCCTAACCAATTCACCTGAATGCAAGTTTTAGAAGCTAGTATATTTTTATCTAAATGGGTACTATCTAATGAAATTTTAGCTTTACCATATCCAAAAAAACCGGCTTTCTGTATTGAAATACTATCAGAATTTAAACCCTCAAAATCGTCAATAAGCAATACTATATTATCTGCCCATTCTACATTTCCATAGTGGGATAATGTCTCACCTCTGATTTCTGCAACTAGATATTTTTTTTCAATAAAGAAGATAGATACAGAAGTTAAAACTAAGGTCAACAATATTCTTATAGCATATTTATTTGATTCCATTTCAATCTTTTTTAAATGGTTCGTTTATGCGAATATATAATCGTAATAGACGAGAGATTAAAGCATTCGGTCAATAAGTAATTAAAGTAGTTTAAACCTAATAACACGAGCTCAAAAAAAAATTAAATAAATTCAAAATCGTATACAATTCAGCATTTAATTATTATAATAGAAATAAAACAAGCTCTGGCTATACGTTTTAAGTTATTAACGAATAGAAAATAAAAATGTTGATTGACATCTTACTTTTGAGTAAGCGTTTTTTTAAGTTACTATAAACAGATAACCTTTGGAGTCATGGAAACAAAAATAGAAAATAAATCAGAAAAAACGGTGCCAATAATTAATGAGAGTAATGTTACGGAACCCATTTTAATTAGCGGAATACTACCAGATAATAAACTAGAAAAAGAGGAGGATTTGGCCGGTGTATTATGTCAAGGCGTGCAATATTATGATTTTAGAAATATACCCTTTATTAGTAATACCGGGTTAGCAAGCCTTATTAGAATTTTAAAGGCGTCTCTTAAACAAGGTATAAAATTAAAATTTGTAAACGTAAACAAAAGAATACAGCAAAAAATTCAAACAATGGGATTGGATAAATTCATTAATTGTAGCTAATAAATTATATGAACAAAGAATTTTACTTTAGTAAATATGAAGATAGGAGGCCTTATAATCCTATCCCTGATAATAAATACAGAACGTTGCTTTTTCAGTTCTGTGGTATACTTACTATTGCATTAGGTATTTCTTATTTAAATTGGAGATGGAAATTTTCCTTTAATTATGAGGTCTTATGGTTTTCGCTCCTTCTTGTGATTGCAGAAACATTGAGCTTTATAAGTACAATATTAATTGTCTTTAATTTTTGGTCAAATAAAGATGCAGAAAAAAATGAGCCCGTTCATTTTCTGTCTGATATTGAAGATTTGCAGGGACGCCCGGACAGACCAGTAAAAATTGATGTATTTATAGCAACCTATAATGAAGAAGTTGAATTGGTTAGATTGAGTATAATTGATGCCAAAAAGATTATATATCCATTTCCAGATGTGGATGTAAACATTTATGTATTAGATGATGGCAGAAGAGACGGCAGAAACCCCGCCCGTGAAAACATGAAAAAAGTTGCAGAAGAAGAAGGGGTGCAATATTTGATCCGTGAACATAACGAAGGGTATAAAGCCGGTAACTTAAAAAACGCATTGGAACATACCAGCGGAGACTTATTTGCAATCCTGGATGCAGACACACGTGTTTTTCCAAATTTTTTAAGAAATACAACTGGATATTTCCGAAGAAATAAAGTAGCATGGGTTCAAACACCTCAATGGTTTTATGACACTACTGAAGCTGAGAAATTAAGTGACATTATTAATTTTAAATTAAAAATAGAAAATAGACATATAAGAAAATCAATTGACTTTGTTTTCGGAAAAATTAAAGTGAACGAAGATATTTATGGCAACGATCCACGTTTATTTTATGATGCCATTTTAAGAAAAAGAAATTACCACAACGCTGCCTTTTGTTGCGGAGCTGCTTCTATTCATAGACGTGAAGCAATAATGAGTCTGGCTGTTAAAGATTTTACTGAAGAAATTAAAAAACTAGAGGAAGATTTGGTAAGTCAGCATAAAAGCAAAACTGAAATTCAGGAAAAAACAAATGAACTAATTTTAAACCAAGAAGTAATTCCATTTAAGTTTCATGCTTCAGAAGATATTTATACCTCGATCATGCTCCATGCCGATAAAGAAAACAGATGGGAAAGTATTCAGCATCCCGATATTGAATGTAAAATGCTTTCAACGCAGGATCTTGATAGTTGGATTAAACAACATCAACGTTATGCGGAAGGATCATTAGATATAGCATTAAAAGATAATCCACTATTAAATAATGGATTGAGTCTTGGACAAAAAATTTGTTACTTCAATACAATCTGGTCTTATTTTGCCCCTTTATGGATTTTAATATTTTTAATTTGTCCAATCATTTTCTTTTTTACTTTAAAACTTCCTGTAAAAGCTTACAGTTTTGATTTTTTTAAATATTTTATTCCTTTTCAAGTAATGAATACATTGACCATTACTCTTGGTTGTTGGGGAATATCTACAAAAAGAGGTGATCAGTATTATATTTCAAGTTTTTGGTTTATGCTATTATCGCTTTTATCCGTTATTAGAGGTAAAAAAGTGGTGTTTAACGTTACCAGAAAAGATATTCACGCCAGTAATAGTTTAAAGCATGTCCTACCACATATAGTTATTATTGCGCTAATAGTTTTAGGAGTTATATATAATGCGTTTTTAATGGTTATAGGACACCACCCTACTCCATCAGGATTTGCTGCAAATGCCTTCTGGTGTATATTTAATATAATCTCATTAAGTATTATGATAAGAGCAGCGTTTTGGAAACCAACTCAAACACAAACCAGCATTTAAAATATAATAAAATGAAAAATTATACTTTTTTACTTAAACCAACCTTCTTTATTTTCAATTTAATATTCGCAACATGGCTGGTATTTAAGATTGAAACAATTAGTCCTTCAGATTTTGGAAAATACAGCTCTTTATTTGATGATCCTCCTGGCTCTCTATCCTATAGAAAGAAGAATTTGACTAAAATTATTGTGGATTTTAAAAAGGGAGCT
>JANPOX010000292.1:0-5072 GCA_031428235.1 Bacteroidia bacterium
GTTGTTCTTTAATAAACCACTGCATAAAGCTTTTTGATAAATACAATAATCCACATCCAATTGATTAAGGGCGATCGCAGTTTCATAATAATCTGCTGCTTGTGGATACACATTAGTCATAAAATAACTATCAGCCGTTCTAATATTGGCATCAGCTATTTTTTTTGTATCTGTTGAGCTTTTCGCTAAAAGGAATTTACGGAAAGCGATATTCGCATTCTCGTAATCGTTTTTATTTTTTTGTTGAAAGTAAGCGTATCCTATGCTATAATTAGAAAGGTCATACTCTTTTAAACTAAAAGCTCCTTCGTTTAATTGAAAGCTCTTCCAGGTTTCAATAGCAGTAACATAATCTTTTTTAATGTAGGATATTTCTCCTAACCAATATAATGACAGTGCATTGTATGTTTTATCAAAGTTAACAGCCATCGATTTCTTAAAATATCGGGCTGCACTATCAAGTTCAATGTTATTAAAAAACTCAACCGCTTTAAAATAAATCAGTTTTTGATAGGTCAACTTCAGGATGGGGTCCAGTGGCTGGATCTTTTCAATGGAAGCAATAGCCTTGGAATAACTTTTTGTTGTGGAATAAACGTTCACCAAATAATTATATGCTTCCATTTTTCTTGAAGAGTGTGGGTAGTCTTTAATGTATTTCTGAAAAGCCACTACAGCGTCATTATATGGTGCAAAGGATAATTCGTAGCATAATTTCGCATAACTGAATAAAGCGTCTTCCTTGATCTTCTGATCAAAATCATACATGGATGCTGCGTAAAAAGCATTCCTTGCTTTTGTTTTATTATTTGTCTGGATATGGCAATCTGCAATGTGATACCAGGCATTTTGTGCAAGGCTATCTTTTAAGTCTGTCGCTTTTCCAAAATACATAATCGCATTGCTGTAATCTTTGATCATATAATAACAGTATCCAATTTCATAACTACCCTGTGCATTAAATCCGGCTCCAGTTGTTTGGGATTTTTTAAAGAAAGTCAGCGCATTCCCAAAATCCTTTAAATTAAAATAGGACTCGCCAATCATGCGATTGATCTCACCTTCTTTTTGAACATGAGCAGTATCATCTAATAAAGCAGGTGCATTTTTCACTACTTCAGTAAACTTGCCCTGTATAAAATAGATTTGCGTAATGTAATAAGGAACAACGGTTCCAAAAGTTTCATCACTTAATAAACGATTAAATCCTTGTAAAGCAGTTTCATAATTTTTTTCCTGATAGGCTATGTGTGAGTAATAATAATTAGCGGGATGCGCATATTTATTATCCACATCTTTAATTTCAAAAAGATCCAATTTTGCTTTCTCAAAGTTTTTAGTAATAAAATAACTATAGCCTCTTTTAAAATATAATTCGGCTAAATTATCTTTACTCAAATCATAGATATCTACTTTTTCGAGGTATTGAATAGACTCTTCGTATTTCTTTTTTCTGAAATTTGATTTTCCTAAATAAAAATAAGCCCATTTTATCTTATTACTTTCAGGATGACGTTCAATAAATTCTTTCATGCGCCACTCTCCATCTTTATGAAACATCTCTACAGCACAGGCCGCCGCATAATATTCTGCATCAACTTTAAGCAGGGTATTGCCTTTTATTGAATTCATATAATTAGCAAAAGATTGCTGAGCAGAGGTATACTGTTTTTTATCGAACAACTCTAATCCTGTTTTGTAGTAAGCATCTTTATCTAAATAAATTTGCGTTTTTTGAGAAAACAATAGCCCTGAACACACCAGAAACAAAAGGCTTATGAAATATTTTTTGATCATCATAATTTAAATAAGTATCTATATAATCGTATATAAAATAATGGTTACAATAAAATTCACAAAGAATTACTGCAATTTGTTAAGCTTAAAATCTGCTCTTAAAAATAACTCTCAAATAAACCTGCTTAACATATTGATTCTGTAGTTATTAACCCAGCCTTGTTAAAACTTACGTTACATAATTTACACATCAGAATAAATACTGTCTATTTTTATAACACAATTATTTCCTATGATCAACGATTCCGTTATTGAATTCAAAAATGCCACAATATACCAGGGAGATGTTCCTGTAATTACCGACCTCAACCTCGCGCTGAATAAAGGAGAATTCGTTTACTTGTTAGGAAAGACCGGAAGTGGTAAAAGCAGTTTATTAAAAACGATCTACGGAGATATTGAACTAAAACAAGGCTCAGGAGAAGTAGCGGGCTTTAAATTGCATAACCTCAAACGTAAAGAGATTCCTTATTTAAGAAGGAAATTAGGGATCGTATTCCAGGATTTTCAGTTATTAAGTGACCGTAATGTATTTGAAAACCTTCGTTTTGTGATGAAAGCCACAGGCTGGACAGATGAAATAAAAATAAAAGCGCGTGTAAAAGATGTGTTATCAAAAGTTGGTTTGGAAAGTAAAGAACAAACCATGTCATTTCAATTATCAGGTGGGGAACAACAGCGAATCAGTATTGCCCGTGCATTGATTAATGAACCGGAAATTATTTTAGCAGATGAACCAACCGGGAATTTAGATCCTGAGACTTCAGAAGAGATCATGAAACTCCTTTTAGATATTAGTAAACAAGGTCGTTGTATCTTATTCGCCACGCATGATCTATTACTTTATAGTAAATTTCCATCGCGTACTTTAATGTGTGAGAATACAAAAATTGCTGATAGTGCCTCATTAAAATAATGAATGATGCATTCCATATTTCTTATTACGAATCCCCATTAGGCTTAATACAGATCAAAAGTATCAATCAGAAAATTTGTTCTGTATTATTTGTAGAAAAAGAAACGGAAGCTTTTACAATTAATACGCCTTTAAACTCAGAGTGCATCAAACAACTCAAAGAGTATTTTACCGGATCACGTTTACATTTTGATATTCCCATTTTCCAGGTGGGGACTGATTTTCAGCAAACAGTATGGAATGAGTTAACGGAAATTCCTTATGGAACAACTTTATCGTACGGACAATTAGCCAGAAAGATTGGCGATATTAAAAGCGTTCGTGCGGTGGGAACGACCAACGGTAAAAATAAAATTTCAATCATTGTTCCTTGTCACAGAGTGATTGGCTCAGACGGCAGCATGACCGGTTATGCCGGTGAAATATGGCGTAAAGAATGGCTGTTGAAACACGAAGTAGAACATTCAGGTCCGATTGAAGGACAGTTGTTTTAAGAAATGTTATGTCTGTTCGAGTAATTTTTCGCTTGTTCCTTACGAAAAATTGTATCGAGAAAAAACATGAAATCATCTCGATACGGATTTGGAAAGAGACACAAATGCTACTCGATGTGACAATAATCTTTTTTATTTCACTAACTCTACATACACATTCCTGTTCAATGAAATGTTTTTAGAAGCTTTTTCTAATGAAATAGTTTTCCATTCTGTAGTTGGGTAAATCCAGAATTCGTTATCTGTGGTAATCTTCACAGGCATATTAAACCCTTCATTGCAATTGGTATACCTGAACTCCAGATTATTTTTGGTCAGTTTATATTCCAGTCGTGGAATTTTCGTAGTCCTTAAATACTGATCAAATAAAGGTTGCAGATCTTTTCCTGTTTTTAAAATTAAATAATCTTCGAATTCTTTAGTAATAATAAGTTGATGATAAAAGGTTTTTGAAACATCTCTCAGGATCACCCTGAATTTCTCATCATCATCCACCAACTGTCGGATCATGTGGATCACATTACTTCCTTTGTTATACATATCGCCACTCCCCTCCACTCTCACATCATATTTGCCAATTACCGCAATATCATTATTAATGGATTTCCTAACGCCTGCACAATAATCATTACCTGCCTCTTTACCGAACTCACATTCGGTAAACAAGACCTCAGCATAAGAAGCAAAGCCTTCATGAATCCAATTATCCGCCACGTCTTTAGCGGTTATGCTATTTCCAAACCATTCATGTGCGGTTTCATGCACCACAATAAAATCCCATTTCAATCCCCATCCGGTATTAGATAAATCTTTTCCTGCATAACCATTTAAGTAGCGATTGCCATAAGCCACATTGCTTTGGTGTTCCATTCCTAAATAGGGTGCTTCCACAATTTTATAAGTGTCATCATAAAAAGGATAAGGGCCAAACCAATGTTCCAAACACTTCAATGTTTTGATCACGTTTGGTTTTAAATGCTGCTTTGCTTTTTGAACATGATAATTTAAGACCCAGTAATCTGTCATAAGCTTACCATTCTCGCCCATCACTGAATCATTCAAATGAGTATACTTCCCGATGTACGGAATGATATCATAGCTATTAATAATGTTTTTTACCTGCCAGGAATAAGACATCCATCCTCCTGCGATTTTTTCTTTATTGATAAGTTTTCCATTACCAATGGCCATTAATGTATCAGGAACAATCATCGTTAATATTGCTCCGTTTTCAGGTTCTTCACTCTGAATATCTTTACAAGGAAACCATACACTGGCCCCGGCACCCTGACAAGCCAAACTCATCCAGGGATTACCGAGTGAATCTTTTTTCCAGACAAAGCCTCCATCCCATGGCGGATTCACAGCAACTTTAGGCTTACCATGATAAAATAACTGAACCGTGTGCTCCGTATTTTTTTCTTGTTTTTGTAAAGACAGCATCCAGCGGTTTTTCTCTTTTTTATAATCCGCAAATTTTACCATGTCGATAAAAATAGAATCCACTTGCAATGGATCTTGTAAATCTATTTGCATTAAAAAAGGCAAACTGTCAGCAATCGTTTTGTAAGAAATAATATTAGAACCTGAAATAGATTTCTCTATATAATCTGGTTTAACTGAAACGGCATAATGCGTGACATCCCACCAGGAACGATAATCAGAATTACTTCCCCACAATGTATCTTCTTTGGTAAAGGATTTGGATTGGGAGAACGAGTTGTAAGTTATTACTATAAAAAGGGATATGAGAGATTTTAATTTCATGTATATTTTGAATGGGGCTTCGACTCCGCTCAGCCTGCCTCAAGCGAACTTGGGTTAAAATTTTTAATTTGTTCGGGAGTAAATTTAGTTATTTCCCC
>JANPOX010000293.1:0-1720 GCA_031428235.1 Bacteroidia bacterium
GTTATTATAGACTTTTAGCCCATTTAGCAAATACAGAAAACAATTTCTGGGAGATTTTAGGCACCTATTTTATCATTCATCACATTCCGATGCCGGATGAACGTGATTTTAAAAACCTGAACGAAAAAACCACACTCGATCTTTATAAATCCTTAAAAGATCAACGTATTTTACAAGCCTATCCAGATTGGTTATGGGACCTTTGTGAAAGTGAATTAGGAAAAGAGGCCTGGGAAGAACAAGCTGCTGCCTTAAATAAACAAGCCGAAGTTGTGTTAAGGGTAAATACTTTAAAAACAAAAAAAGAAATATTACAAAAGCATTTTGCCGCAGAAGAAATTCAGGTAGAACCTTTAAATGGTTTTGATGATGCGCTTGTATTAGTGGAGCGTCAGAATATTTTTCAGAATCAATTATTTAAATTAGGCTTGTTTGAATTACAGGATGCCGGTTCCCAATCGATCTCAGAATTCCTGGATGTGCAACCCGGTATGCGCGTAATTGATGCTTGCGCCGGTGGTGGCGGAAAAACATTGCACATTGCCGCATTAATGCAAAACAAGGGACGTATCATTTCAATGGATGTGACTCAGTGGAAACTTGATGAACTTAAAAAACGTGCACGGAGAGCCACAGCCAGCAATATTGAGCCAAGATTAATTGAAGGCACTAAAACCATCAAACGTTTGGAAAATACAGCTGATCGCTTATTACTGGATGTGCCATGCAGCGGACTTGGTGTCATTAAACGTAATCCCGATGCTAAATGGAAATTGGATTTAGCATTTATTGAGCGAACAAAAGAATTACAACAAAAGATTTTAAGCGAATATTCCATCATGACCAAAAAAGGTGGCGAACTAGTGTATTCAACCTGCAGTATATTGCCAAGCGAAAACCGAAAACAAGTGGACACTTTTTTGGCATCTCATTCTGACTTTGAGTTGATAAGAGATAAAAGTATTATGCCCAGTGAAGGATTTGATGGTTTTTACATGGCTTTGATAAAACGAAAAAATTAATTATTTTTAGGGCACTGTGACTATAGATACCTCTACATATTCTGTTATTGAAACATACGTTGATAATGCATCACTTGTGGAACTATGGGATAATGATATTATTCATATTAAACTAAAAGACAATATCCAGATTGAACTGGAAGATTCTAAAAAACAATTTAATTTTTTAAAGTCAAAATTTGATGGAATTAACAAACATCTTGTTTTAGTTGAATCCGGTATTTACACAACCATTTCTAAAGAAGCCAGAGAGTTTGGCACAAAGCCAGAATCCAACGTGATGACAGCCGCTACAGCAGTTATTGTAAAATCTCTCGCGCACCGCATCATCATAAATTTTATTATAAAACTTACAAGCCAACAAACCATGAAAATGCGAATGTTTGATGACAGACAAAAATCTATCAACTGGTTACTCTCTTTTAAAAATATATAAACATGAAATATTTATTTCTTCAAACAGTAATTTTTACCTCAGCATTTTGCTTTTCCCAAAAAAAAATTGAAAACGTAGATGCCGCGACATTTAAAAAATTAATCGACGAGAAAAAAGGGTACTTAATTGATCTTCGCACTGATGATGAATTAAAAAATAAAGGGTTTATAAAGGGCGCGGCGCAAATTGATTATTTCAAGAAAGATGCGGAAGCTGAGATATCAAAACTAGACAAAAAGAAAACTTACTTAATTTACTGCGC
>JANPOX010000294.1:0-2852 GCA_031428235.1 Bacteroidia bacterium
ATCAATGTATTTTGCAAGTTTATCAAAGCTTTTTTCATCGATCACTGCATTGATAAAATTGGTGAAGTCTTCGGTTGGCCCCATTTTCATATCCTTCAGGTCTGCCAAAACATATTTTTTTACTTCTTCCCACAAGTTGGAAGGAACATAAGCACGGGAGGCTGCCGAACATTTTTGTCCCTGATATTCAAAAGCACCTCTTGATATAGCTACTGCCAGAGATTTTGCTTCTGCTGATTTATGAGCCATGATAAAATCCTTTCCGCCTGTTTCACCAACTATACGCGGATAAGATCTGTATTTATGAATGTTCTTTCCGATAGTTTGCCAGATATTCTGGAATACTTCTGTACTTCCTGTAAAATGAATTCCGGCAAAATCTTTATGGTTAAACACCACTTCTGCTGCATCTGGCCCGGTTGGATAAATTAAATTGATGACACCTGCTGGCACACCTGCCTTAATGAAAATTTCCATTAAAACATTGGCACTGTAAACCTGTGTGTTACTAGGTTTCCAAACAACCACGTTACCCATCATAGCGCAACTCGTTGGTAAATTCCCAGCAATGGCGGTGAAGTTAAAAGGAGTAAGGGCATAAATAAATCCTTCCAGTGGTCTCCACTCCAATCGGTTCCAAACACCAGGTCCCGAGATTGGTTGTTCTGCATAGATTTCTGTCATATACTGAACATTGAATCTTAAAAAATCAATGATCTCACAGGCACTATCGATTTCTGCCTGAAAAGCATTTTTACTTTGCCCCAGCATTGTAGCTGCGTTAAGCTTGGCTCTATATGGACCCGCAATTAATTCTGCCGCTTTTAAAAAGATACTCGCCCGGTGTTCCCACGCAAGATTAGCCCATTTTTCTTTGGCAGCCAATGCAGCTTTTATGGCTTGTTCTACATGGGATTTGTCGCTTTTATGGAAATGTCCTAATACATGTTGATGATCATGAGGCGGGTGCAAACGTACCAGAATATGGCTTTCTACTTCTTCTCCACCAATATACATTGGTATATTAATTTCTTTACTGCGAAGTTCAGCCAGCATGGCTTGTAATTCTTTACGCTCTGGACTTCCGGGAGCATAGCTTTTAATTGGTTCGTTAATTGCAACCGGTACTTTATAAATTCCTTTTGGCATAATTTCTTTTTAGATGCACAAAATTACTATTTTTTTAATCTTAGCGCATGATTAATCACTTAATAAACACTAAAATTAGCAACCCTAAAAAACAAGAAATTTCGAATTTTTATTATTTTAAAAGAGTGACATGTCCAACATAGTCATGTTTTTTACCCAACACATCCTTCAGTTTTACTTTCCAGATATAAACATCCTGCTGGCAATCATCTGATTTTCCTTGTACTCTGCCGTCCCATCCTTTCTCTATATCATCTGTATAAAAAATTTTCTCTCCCCAACGGTCAAAGATCCACATTTCAAAATGAGCAATTCCAATACCTTTTCCTGTGAAATAATCATTGATTTTATCATTATTAGCCGGTGAAAATGCGTTAGGAATATAGAATGTGAATTCAGGCCCTATTTCAACCGGTACATAAGCTGTATCTGAACAACCATATTGGTTCATCACAATCAGATTTGAATAATAAGTGGCAGCTGTTACGTCACTGTAGAAATGAGTAGGATCAACATTGACGGAATCTATTTTGAAAGGACCATCACCAAAACTCCACCACCATTTTGTGTAATCAATGGATTGATTGGTAAAGTATTCCAATGGCGTTAAAACATTTCCTGGATTTGGATTAACGGTGTAATTGGCAATTGGTGTAGGATATACTGTAATGTAATTTGGTTTAGTATTAGTTTGACTTACACAACCACTGTCTGTTGTTACCACTAACGATACATTGAAAAAAGCTAACTGACTGCTGCTTGTGTTGCCATAACAATGGTTAACAGAAGCACTTGTTGGATTAGTTAAGGTGGTGCCATCTCCTAATGACCATTGCCACTGAGTGATCTGAGCCGGACCAGTAATTGCAGGAGAGGCATCTGTAAAAGTAACGCAATGTTTAGGTATTGGACAACCACTTAATTTATCACCACTAAAAACTGCTACAGGATTATAGTTTACATAAACTAATTTGCTAATTGTATCCCTACAACCATTATTTGTTTCACCAATTAGAGCAACCGTTTGTGCACCGGGTCCGCTAAAAGTGTAATTGGTAGTTTGGCCTGCACCTTCAATTGTAGTAATTGTATTATTGAAATCCCAGTACCAGTTTTGCATGATTCCACTGTTTGGAGAAGTTATAGCTGTAAATGTCATCACCGACTGATCACAAGCTTTTGAATTAGCAATTTTTACATAAGGTTTTTCATAAACTTGAACTTGTTTGGATACTATTGCCTGACACCCCTTATTGGAAGTGGCTGTTAAAGTCACATTATAGATTCCTGCTGCAAGATAAGTATGAGATGAGGCGAATGTTGCAGATGAGGCTGAAATATTTCCATCGCCATAAGCCCACGCATAAGCTGTATTTGTGCCAATGGCAATTGTACTGATTGAACCATCAAATGTATTGGGTTGTGCATTGATACATTTATTCACAAAAGTAAAATCAGGAACAGGATTTGGATTTACCCATACACTGATCGTATTAGTACTATTAGTACAAATTAAACCTGTTACGGGTGAAGTAGAAACCGTATAACTTACCAGGTTGATTCCGAAAGCAGGGAATATAAAATTTGGAGAAGGAACTCCGGAAATATCTAAAGTACCATCATTTAAAAAATCCCAGGAATATGTGTTTATTGTATTACCATTTCCGTTACTGGCATCCGCTAATTGAGAGGCAGTTCCTAAA
>JANPOX010000295.1:0-3438 GCA_031428235.1 Bacteroidia bacterium
AATGCCGCTGCCATTAAACAAATGGGTATAAAAGTTTTGGAAGATGTTGGAGATGATTTTGCAGACATAATAGAAAAATGGTTTTACGACAGTAATAATAATCCTCAAATTCAAGCAAATGACATTAGTAAAACTTTGGAGTTTTTGTTTGATACATACCCATCTAAAAAACAGGTTGAGAAAGAAGAAGTGTTTTTATTTATTTAACAAATTAAATGTTATGCCCTTCGATAAGAATTAATATACTATAGTTAGACTTATAAAACCTAAAGGAACTTCTAAAATTTAAAGATGAAAAATTGAATCAAAGCACCATCGGTGGATACTATTAAATTAATCGATTGTTTTTTGTGTTTTATCTAATAAGTATTAACCTAACATTAGTTTCATATGCACATAAGATTGCAACTTGATATTTGTGGAAACATTTAAAAGTAAAAACTATGAAATATATTTATTTATTGATGCTTGCATCCGTTTTACTTGCTAATTGCAAACAAGAACAAAAAAATCAAGACCCTGAATTAACAGAAATTTTAAAACGAAATACTATTGTGATAAAAGGTTCTGATACCGAGTTACCTATGGTAAAAGACCTTTCTAATTTATTTGGAAAAGAGAATTTTCAAATTACTATTGATTTAAGTGGAGGAGGAAGTTCTATAGGTATTGAAGCGCTTATTAATAACGAAACTGATATTGCTAATTCGTCACGAGCAATGAAAGCATCAGAAATTGCAAGGGCCAAACTAAATGGTGTAAACCCAATACCCATTATGTTTTCGGTTGATGCTTTAGCTATTATTACTCACTCTCAATTAGGAGTTGATAGTTTATCAACTGAACAATTGGTTCAAATATTTTCTGGCGAAACCACCAATTGGAAATCTTTTGGAGGACCAGATCTGTCAATTGTCATTTATGGACGTGATAGTCTTTCAGGAACATATTCATATTTGAAAGATAAATTTATTAGAGCACCTTATAGCGCCACTATGAAACAAATGCATGGTAATGCTGAAATAGTAAGTGCCGTACAGAATGATAAAGCTGGAATTGGTTATGCAGGTGTTGGTTTTTTAATGGATGAAAACGGGAAACCAAACGGAAGTATTTGGGCTATGCCAATTTATATTAAAGGATCTCGTGCATATTCACCTTACGAAGAAAGTGCTGTAAAAAAAGGAGACTATGTTTTAACGCGACCATTATATCAATATATTAATGGTAAACCTAGAAGTCAGATTTACGATTTTATTATGTCAGAATTAGCATTAAGAGGGCAAAAAGTGATTAAAAAGCATGGTTATTTCCCAATAAATGATTGCCAAACTGAAATCAATAAATTAAATGGATTGTAATATAAACCCTATGTAAAGTCGGATTGTAATTAATTAAAGAAAGCATAAACTACAATACATATTAAGTTTTCATTCATAAAATATCTTTGCATAAGATAATTGATTAATTATCAAAGGTGAACACCCTAGAGGAAGTCTTTAATAAAAGAATTTGCCGAAACCACTTTCATTTCACATTTAAATTAATAAAAAATGAAACGGTACATTGTAATAATTTTGATAGCTTTAGCTAAGATAATGTCAAGTCAAGTAAGTATTACCGCAGGTAGTTATTTTCAAAATTTTGGTACTGCAAATATTTCTTCTTGGACAAATAACTCTACATTTCCCGGTTGGTATATAGGAGCAGGAACTCATCGTGGTTATGCAGATATCACTTTAGCTGTAAATTCATTTAATTCAGGGGGTTATTATACTTATAATTGTGGTAGTGATGCAAAAATTGGGTCAAGAGGAAGCGGAACTGCTTCACTTTTATATTATGGTGTAGTTTTACAAAATAACACAGGCTCAACCATTCAAAGTGTTAAAGTTACTTATACAGGCTATCAAATGTCTTTAGCTCAAAATGGAGCAGTAAATACAATAAATTTTGAATATATAACAGGGGCTACAGCTCCGTCTATTACTGCTGCCACAGGAACAAATGTACCAGCTTTAAACTTTACACAATTACAAAATAGTGGTGTTAGTGGGGCAAATCAAATCAATTGGTATCCATGTACCCAAAGTTCAGCTTCTATTACAGCTTGTATCCCTGTTACTTTAACAAACGGCAGTTACATATTATTGAGATGGAAAGATGTGGACGATACTGGAAATGATCATCACATGGCTATTGATAATGTTGATGTGGCTTTTGATTTGACTGGTGGAACTTGCGTAACCTTACTTCCAATTGAATTGCTTTATTTTACTGCCTCTTTAAACAAACAGTATGTTGATTTAATTTGGGAAACTGCATCTGAAATAAATAGTGATTTTTTTACAATTGAAAGAAGTACGGATGGACTCATGTTTGAACCATTGATAAGTAAAAAAGGTGCTGGAAATAGTTTAGAAAACGTTAAGTATTCTGTCATAGATGATAAACCTTTAAGTGGAATTTCATACTATAGACTAAAACAAACAGATTTTAATGGCAGTTTTACTTATTCAAAAATTGAATCAGTGTCATTAAATACAAACGACAAAATTGAAATATATCCAAACCCCAACGAAAACGGTTTATTGAAAATTGCTACAGGTAGTTCTAATCAATATGAAATTAAATTAGTTGATGCCATAGGCCAAATTATTTATGAGGGTCAATCAAATAATCCATTAACAGAGTTAGATTTAACAGCATTTGGAAAAGGAGTTTATATTCTTTTTATAACTAGCGAAAGCAATAATTTTACAAGGAAAGTTATTTATAATTAATTTTATGGGTAGAATAATTATACCAATAGGAATAGATATTGATGCAGTTAAAGCTGTTTTTGGATGTAAAAATGAAGCATTATATAGCCAACTATTAAAATCGAATTTCTTTAAAAAATTTGACGAAGAATTTAGTTTTAAAAAAGAATTATCTGATATAATTTTTAATTATGTTCCTCCTGAAAATAGAATTATTAAATATCCAAAATTATTTGGGCTTATTAAAGGAGATGATGGAAGAGGCTTAGAAGGAGAATGGAACGACTATGGATATGCTCTCTTAACTGTTTCTTGTCATTTGGGAGAAAAATTTAGTAAGGATGATTCAGAGTTTATATATGGCGATAGTTGGTGGAAAATCAACACATTATTACGAGAAAATGGCTCAAGCTTTGATTTATCCAGAATGTTTGAAAGCAAACAAATTTTTGACACACCATTTGAATATGGTGATATATACACAAACCAATATAACAAAAAAGAAATTCTTGAGTTTGTTTCGCATATATTAAATATGGAACAAGAAATTAAAGAAGAATATTTACCTCTATATAATACGTTAAAAAAAGGATTATTAAATTGCACAGACAACAATTTAGATCTTCTTGTTTTTTCTCATGAAATTTGAACCTAATGCCTTTAGGTAAAGTTATTG
>JANPOX010000296.1:0-2964 GCA_031428235.1 Bacteroidia bacterium
GGTATATTCAAGGATGTGAGCGGACTGCAAGTTGGGAACAATGTTCGTTTTTCAGGAATAACTGTTGGAGTTGTTGAAAATATAGAAATTGTTTCTGATACAGCTGTAAAGGTAGATTTTAGCATTGATGATAATACCCGAAAGTTTATTAAAAAAGATGCCAAGATCACAATAGGTTCGGATGGTTTAATGGGTAATAAAGTTGCCATCATTATTCCAGGTACACAGGCCAATAAGCAGGTTCAAAACAATGATTTTCTCATTACAACTATTCCTGTTAGTATAGATGAAATCATGGTTAATTTAAAAGTCACAACAGGGAATGCAGCTATTATTACAGAAGATCTAGCTATTCTTATGGAAAGTTTGAGTTCTGGGAAAGGCACCATCGGCAAACTTTTAATGGATACGGTATTCGCAAAAAACATTGATCAAACTCTGGTTAATATAAAACAAGGAACGGGAGGTTTTAAACAAAATATGGATGCTGCCAGTGACAATGTTCTGCTGAGAGGTTTCTTCAAAAAAAAGAAAAAAGAAAAAGAAAAAGAGATAGAGAAAGGGAAGGAGAAAAAATAAATATACAAACCTTTCCCCATAAAGTGTAATAACTAAAAGATGATTGATTGCCATCTTTGGACATCATCAAACTTTAAATTTATGGAAACCGGAAAAAAAATAGGTATATGGATGGATCATGCTTCTGCTCATTTGATAGAATATACAAAAGGAACCACACAGGAAAGAATTATCTCCTCAAAATTTACGCGTGAAGAAAAAGAAGAGGTCCTAACCAGAAGCGAGCATATCATGCATAACAAAGAACAGGGCCAACAACATGAATATTACAAGGAAATAGGAGAAGCAATCAAAGGCTATAGCGAAGTTATTCTTTTCGGACCAACCGATGCCAGACTTGAATTATTTAATACGTTAAAAACAAATCACCATTTCGAAAATATAAAGATCGAAGTACAATCAGCTGATAAAATGAATACCTCAAACCAGCATAATTTTGTAAAAGAATATTTTTCAACCCTCATCAAAAAATAAAAATGTGAACTCAGGAAGTTATAGTAAACTTAAATGTGCCATCAAGCTAAACGTTGTGTTTGTAAGGACCTCAGTCAAATTAAAAATAAAATAACATGGAACGGGAAACGCATTATGCAACAGTATCAGACGCAATAGACAAACTTCAGAAAAAAGGCTATACGATTGATTTCAATTTAGAAGAAAATAGCCTGGCCACACATGCTGAAAAATTTAATACGGAGTTCGAAATTGTAGATGTGTACCGATACGAAGGAGCATCAGATCCAGGCGATCAGGCAGTTGTATACGCTATCGAATCCAGGTCAGGCCTTAAAGGAATATTAGTAACAGGTTACGGAACCTCCGTAGATACCAAAACAACAGAAATACTAAAAAAAATTCCAATCCGTAAAGAAAAGGAATAATTCAGGGATAAGTGCTTCGGTAAATTCCATCTTTCATGTTCAATATATTTCACTTTCGCATAAAGATTTTCTAAATTTACTCCGTCAATAAGTCAATCTAATGGAGTACTTTACAATAATATTTGCACTTGCAATAAGTGTTTTTGCTTTATGGTTTAGCATCAGGTTAATCCGTTTATACCTTAAAGTAAAAAATGGGACCGCATACCTGCTAAAGTTACTTTAAAAGAGATGTATATACATTCTAAAGTATCTACATCCCGAAGTCCTTATGGAATAAAAGTAAACTATACCTATCAATATAAAAACACAGAGCATGCCGGGCATATGATTTATTTATCAGAACTCATAAATGCGCAAAGCAACCACATGAAAAGCTCAGCAGAAAACAGATTGGATAAAATAAAGGATATAATGCCTGTCTATGTAAATCCTTCGGATCCTAAACAAGCCGTTATGTTTTGTGAAGGGATTGGGTTCTCTGTTTTTATTTTTTGCCTGGGACTACTTTCTTTGCTAATTGCAATAAGTAAAATAGTATAGATTACAATAAAACAAATTACCTTCTTCGCATGAAACAATCGTGTCCATTATTTAATGATTCATTTAATGAATGACAAATAAAAACTCCAAAAAAGTTTTAACTTTTTTGGAGTTAACCTATCTCTGCCAAATAGGTGTCAGAATAAATGCCTGAATTTATTCCTGTTGGTTACGTCGAAAAGTAAGATAATCAGCGCTGCCATCACTATTTAAGAGTTCTAATTTTAAATCGTTGAATGTTTCTCCTTTAATATGCCAAACTTCATTTAATTCGTTCAAAGGTTGCGTAGAGAAATCAATATCGAATTTCTTCCGAGAATCATTATCTTGAATTACAGACCAATTTCCCTCTACCGTGCTACTATCTTTTGAAACATTTATTTTCCCGTTACCGTTGAATATAAATAAATATCCCCTAAAATCATTTGTTTTATCCATGCCACCTTTTTGAAATGACCCAACCATCCAATAACCTCTGGTAAACGTAGGATTGTTAGTAGATTGAGATGTTGTAGTGGTAGGATATGTGTGCTTACGTGTAGGAAGAGGATCTGCTTTTTTACAGCTAAAAAAAGCTACTGTTGCGATCAATACCAGTGCTAAAAACTTGTTTTTTGAATTTTTCATGTTAATGTATTTTTAATTTAATACAAAGATACACTACTAAGGAAAGGCATTCTTAAAATATCGTTAAGGGACTATTGGTGTGTTCTTGTCAAGCCTTTCACCTCGCTAAAAATTCCAGGTTTCATTTTGAAAAAAAACAATAAGTAATTGATCAGTATACTGTGCTTTACAATAATTAAACTTAGGATCAATAACTAGTGAAATAAATATTTATTATCCAGTAAGCAATATGATAACCGTTATGCGGTGAAATGATATCAAACAAAAAAAGCTCCGAAATAGTGTTTTCGGAGCTTTTTTTCCTGGCAATAAAGTTTAATTTGGATTTTGATCA
>JANPOX010000297.1:0-10882 GCA_031428235.1 Bacteroidia bacterium
CTGTTTCTGCAACCGGCGGAATGGGTGGTTATTCGTATTCATGGACTCCTGGCGGAAGCATTACTCCTATTACCGGTGGATTAACTGCAGGATCTTATACCGTGAAGGTTACGGATGCTAATAGTTGTATAAAAACTGCTACACAAACTGTTTCCGATAACCCCGGTCCTTCGGTTTCTGTTATTTCTACCACAAGCGTAAGTTGTAACGGAGGATCTAATGCAACTGCTACAGCAAGTGTTACAGGTGGTACTGGTCCTTTTACTTACACATGGTCACCAATTGGCGGTAATGCTCCAACTGCGACCGGATTATCTGCAGGGCCATATACTGTAAACATCACTGCAGCTAACGGTTGTACCGCTAGCGCTGTTAGCCCAACTATTATTCAACCAACGCTATTGTTCAGCAGTATAACCACTTCTAATGTCAGTTGTTTTGCCGGTGCAAACGGCTCTGCTACTGTTACTGCCGGAGGAGGAATTTCTCCTTATACTTACACCTGGATGCCAAGCGCCACAACAGGATCTGTGGTTACAAATTTAACTATAGGAGTTTTCTCTGTTCAGGTGAAAGATGCTAATAACTGTATTCATACTAATACTTACTCCATTTCTCAGCCTACCGCTGCTTTGGCTGCTTCTGCTACTTCTGCATCAGTATCCTGTTTTGGTGGAAGCAACGGGTCGGCTTCAGTAAACGTTACTGGTGGAACTACCCCTTATAGTTATACATGGACTCCTGGAAATTTCAGCGGACAATCAATTTCAAATTTAACAGCAGGAACTTATACTTCCATAATTAAGGATATAAAAAATTGTACAACTACAACTACCGTAACGGTTATTCAACCAACAGCGATTGTTTTAACAACAGGAAGCGTTAATTCAAATTGCGGGGCCGCTAACGGACAAGCTTCTGTTTCTGCAACCGGCGGAATGGGTGGTTATTCGTATTCATGGACTCCTGGCGGAAGCATTACTCCTATTACCGGTGGCTTGACAGCAGGACCTTATACCGTGCAGGTGACGGATGCTAATAGTTGCATAAAAACTGCGACGCAAACAGTTTCTGATAATCCTGGGCCTTCTGTTTCTGTTGTATCTACGACAAGTGTAAGCTGTTTTGGTGGGAATAATGCTACGGCTACGGCAAGTGTTACAGGTGGTACTGGTCCTTTTACTTACACATGGTCACCAATTGGCGGTAATGCTCCAACGGCGACCGGATTATCTGCAGGGCCATATACTGTAAACATCACTGCTATTAACGGCTGTACCGCCAGCGCTGTTAGCCCTGCTATTATTCAACCTACTTTATTATTCAGTAGCATTACTACTTCTAACGTTAGCTGTTTTGCCGGATCCAATGGATCAGCAACAGTAACAGCTGGCGGTGGAACACCAGGATACACTTATACATGGATGCCGGGTGCTACAACAGGTTCTGTAGTAAGCGGATTAAGCATTGGTGTTTTTTCTATTCAGGTAAAAGATGCTAATAACTGTATTCATACTAATACTTACTCCATTTCTCAGCCTACTGCTGCTTTGGCGGCTTCTGCTACTTCCACAGCTGTTTCCTGTTTTGGTGGAAGCAACGGAATAGCCTCCGCAATTGCTACAGGAGGAACATCTCCTTATAATTATAATTGGATGCCTATGAGTGTTAATAGTCAAACAATTGGCGGACTAGCAATTGGAACTTATACAGTTAATGTAACTGACTTTAAGAATTGTACAACTTCAACCACTGTAATTGTTACCCAACCAACTCAGTCTTTATCAGCAACTGCCAACAGTGTTCCTACGAGTTGTTCTGGTGGATCAGATGGGACTGCAACCGTAACTGCAACAGGTGGCACAGGAAGTTATTCTTATTCCTGGAGTCCAACGGGAGGTTCTTTGCCAACTGCATCCGGATTAACTCCTGGCAATTATTTCATTACAGTATCAGATGCAAATAGCTGTCAAACAAATGTATCAGTTATCATTTCATCACCAACTCCTGTTACCGGAAGTTTAACATCTGTTGATCCTGCATGTGGATTTGCCAACGGTTCCATTTCCTCGCAAGTATCTGGTGGAACTGGCCCTTATACATACACGTGGAGTCCGGTAAATTCAAGTTCTCCAACTATTAATGGATTATTGCCGGGTACATATACTTTAAACTTTTCTGATTCATTTGGATGTATTAAAACACTAACTACAACTTTAGTAAATATTGCAGGTCCTGCACTTACGGTAACATCTATATTAAATGATTCCTGTTTTGGCGGAAGTAATGGTTCAATTACAATAAATATAAATCAGGGAACTTTACCATATTCAACTACCTGGCTGCCATATGGTGGAAATACAACTACGGCCACTCAATTAACAGCCGGAACATACACTGCAAATGTAACAGACGGCAGGGGTTGTTTAACTTCAATTACAGCAACTGTTAATGAACCTACTCCTGTATCAATAACAATCAATACTATTGTAAATGTTTCCTGTTTTAATGGAAGTGATGGTTCAATTACTGTGAACGCCTCCGGTGGAACACCTTCATATACTTATTCATGGTCACCATCAGGAACCGGACCAACTATTGATAGTTTAGCAGTTGGGTCATACACAGTTAAAGCAACGGATTCTCATTTCTGTATCTCTATTATTTCCATAAATGTTACTCAACCAACTATACTTACATCTACTATCAGTAGCGTTGTAAATCCAATTTGTTTTAACGGAACCGGTAATACCTCTGCTTCTGTAACGGGAGGTACTGCTCCATATTCATACTCATGGACTACTAATCCGCCTCAAAGTGGAAGTAGTGCAACTAATATACCCAGCGGCACATACACTGTTATTGTAACAGATGCCCTTGGATGTACCAGCAATAATACGGTAACATTGATTCAGCCAACACAGGTAATTACAAATGCAGGTTTAAACGACACCATTTGTTTAAGTTTATCAGGAGCTGTTACTGCTTCTGCAACAGGTGGCTCTGGTGGTTATTACTATGCGTGGCAACCTGGCGGAACAATCAATGGCGGTACATTAACCATAAACCCTGCTACAACTACTACTAATTATACGGTTGTTGCTTTTGATCAAAACGGATGTGCTGGTATATCCGACACTGTTAGGGCTGTAGTTTATAGTTTAACGGCAGCTACAATTGATGCCATTGCATTATCGCCTATATGTGAAGGTCAGGGAACTACAATTTATGCAACAGCTAATGGAGTTACAGGCCCATTAAATTATAGCTGGAATAATGGTTTAGGCACAGGCCCAGGAGCATTTGTAACAATTCCAACACAACCAACCACGTATATTTTAACAGTAAGTAATTCTTGCGGAGCATCGATTGTGGATTCTGTGAGGGTTGATTTTATTCCTCCTCCAACAATGAACATATCAACAAGTAATACATTGACATGTATTCCAACAGTTTTAAACTTTACGGATAATTCTACAGCAGGTAATGCTAATGATCCTATTACAAACTGGAGTTGGAATTTTGGGGATGGCTCAGGTTCTTCAACACAAAATCCAACACATATCTATACAACACCGGGAACATATTCTGTGATTCTAACTGTTTCAACAAACGGAGGTTGCACTAATAATACTAATTTAATACCCATTGTGATATATGCCCATCCTTATCCAAATGCGGCTTTTGTGACAAATCAAATCGTTTTTAACTTACCATATGACGAATTAATCTGTACTAATCAAACTACAGGAGCTACAATTTATAATTGGAACTTTGGTGATAATATTGGGACGTCCACTGCAGTAAATCCACACTATATGTATACAACAGTTGGTTTTTATCAGATCCAATTAATAGCTACATCCCCATATGGATGTTCTGATACTGCCTATGCAAATGTTGTTACAGATGCTGATATTGTTTTTCCTAACGCATTTACACCCGGAGAAAATGGACCTTACAGTGGTTATTATACTCCTGGAAGTTTAGACAATGATATCTATTTCCCATATGCTTCCGGTGTTGTTGAATATAAATTTCAGATCTTTAACCGTTGGGGTGAATTAATTTTTGAAACAGAAGATTTTAAACAAGGTTGGGATGGTTATTATAGAGGAAAAATATGTCAGGTTGGTGTATATGTATGGAAAGCCTATGCAAAATTAAATAACGGGAAAGTTTTCAATAAAACGGGTGATGTCACCTTATTAAAATAATTTATTTTAAATGTTCAAATTCTATAAAATAGTAGTCATATTTCTCTTACTTCAAACTACATTTGTTTTTGGACAGGACATGCAATTCACACAGTTTTATGCATCGCCTTTATACCTTAATCCTGCTTTTACCGGTGCTAACGTATGTTCAAGAGCTAGCTTAGTTTATAGAAATCAATGGCCAGGTGTAAAAACGACTTACAGATCTTATCTTTTATCTTTAGACCATTATGTTGCGCCCCAACATTTAGGAATAGGTTTACAATGCGCGGTAGATGTAGCTGGAAGCGGTGGATTAAAAACCACCATAATTAATCCCTCTTTTGCATATGAAGTAAAAATTAATAAAACCATTGCTATGAGGGCAGGTATTCAACCGGGAGTAACTATTAAAAGCATTGATTTTGATAAATTGATATTTGGTGATCAAATTGCAAGAGGTGGAAATACCGGAGCAAGTTCATTGGCAACGGTTGAAACACCAACACAAACCAAAGCCTTTTTTGACATTGGCGCTGGTGGACTAATTTATTCCTCTAATTTTTGGTTAGGCGTATCATTCTTTCACCTTAATAAACCAAATGAATCGATGTTTGGTGCTGAAGGAGCAATTTTACCAATAAAATCCAGTGTGCATGGTGGTGGTAAATTTTATTTGAATCCCGATGAAAAAGATCCTGACCTTAAAAGATCAATGTCAGTGGTAATGCATTATAGGGCTCAAGGTGAATTTGACCAATTTGATGTGGGGGTTTATTACTCTCAAAACGGCATAAATTTAGGAATGTGGTATCGTGGAATACCAGGCTTAAAATCTTACAAGCCAGGTTACAGCAATAATGATGCTGTAGCTTTTATTCTTGGTTATCAAAAAGATCGGTTTAGTGTAGGTTACAGTTATGATTTAACTGTTTCACTATTACATCGCTTAACAAAAGGAGCACACGAAGTAACACTTTCTTACCAACTTTGTAAACCTCATAAAAAAACAAAAAGGGTTTTAGTTTCCTGTCCTAAATTTTAAGAGATTTTTTTAAAAAAACAACCTCAACAGATTATTTTCTGAATTGCTTTGCTTTCAACTCATCCTAAATTAAATGCTCGTTTTATCAAAAGTTCGATTTTCATGAAAATGTTTTAATAAAGCATTTCGTTGATGAAGGAACTGTTTTTTGTGGTCGCGTATTACTCCGCAATAAATTTCATTTGTTTTAACATTGATATGGGATAATTTCTCTAAAATCATTGAACTTTAACGTTACGAATGAAAATTAAATACTGCAGTGTAATTAACTTACAATGCAAAAAAAAAATTATTTTAGATGATTCACTAACATTGAATTCAGCCATTTAATTGCTTCGGGTTCTTCCTTAAATCTTTCTGTAGGAACTTTTGGCTGGTATTTTGTAATCAGGGAATTTGCTCCAATCCTTCCTGCAAGGCCTTTAAATAAAAGAGCCACTGCTATCCGGTATTTAGTAGGATGATCACCGGATGAAAACTTCCTGGCTTCATCAGAACTCATAGAATTTAACCGGGTATCAATTAAAACAACATGAGGCTGATTGTTTGTTATCTGATTCTCTGCTTCATGATTTTCCTGCATATCTTTCAGTTCAAGGTATATGTCTTCCATCATGGCCATTCTGACAAAGTTCTGTTTTTCCAAAGTAAGAATTGCAGTGCGCGTAGTAATAGAATTCATAAGTTCAGAGCCAAAGATAAATATACAACAAAAAGGCCCGGTAAAAACCAGGCCTTTAAAAAAATATTCTTTCACTTATTTTCCACCCTGCATTGCTTTCAACTCGTCCATGGTCATCATTTTATAACCATCAGTTGATAAATTGAATTTCGCATCATCAATTGGATCAATAGAAACTTCCTTGGCTACCATTTTAAATTTCATTCCGCCTTGTCCGCCTGCATATTCAAATGGCATTCCCTTTAAACCTTTCATAATACCTTGTCCACGACCTTTACCTTCTTTATTAGGATTCTCAAATTTTTCGCTATACCATATTTCTGTCTTCTCTTCTTTCTTATCTTTTCCAACCATAGTTACAATTGCCTTTTTACATTCATATCCGGCAATCGTTTTTGTTTCTGCAGTATATTCAATTTTTGGATCAGCTGGCTTGTCTTTTACTTTAGCCTCTTCTTTTTCCATTTCTTCTTTTGTTTGTTTCACTGCAATTTTATTTCCCATTTGCTCCATCAGCATTGTCATTCCTTTTTCATCAATGGCTGTTTGATTGGTAAACATCATAGATGACATTTCTGTTAACGATTTACCGTTTTTAAAGGTAGATTTCAACTCCATATCTCCGATCATCGCAGCTTGCTCTGGCGGAAGACCTTCCATAGTCATATTATAAGTAATAGCCCCTTCTTTAATTTGTGCATTTAAGGATAATGCTGACAACGCAATAACAGCAATTGTAGAAAATAATTTTTTCATGTGTGTTTATTTTAAAATTCGAATTTGTTTTTCAATTGGTATGCCAATTTACAATTAAGTTGAATTGAGATTGTGAAAATATGCTAAATGGTTATATTAATGGATGAATTGGAATGGAAGGCTGATAGCTTCGAAATGTTCTCGACTACCCTCGAACTGACAATTCATAATTTTTTGAAGTAAAAACTATTTTTGGATATCATCAAATAGCTTCTCCATTTCCGCACGGGTAACTATTTTATAGAAAGCGGGAACTTCAAAAACCTCGTCTTTAATTTCATCCTTTTTCACACAAGTAGCAGTGAAACTCATTTCCAATCCCAGTTTTTTTAATCGGTATTGCATTAACATACCTTTAATTTGTTTGTAGGGACCAATATTGTTAATACTATCCAATCCTAACTCATCCGTATAATAAACATCAAAAGTATTTGTAGGATCAGCAACAAAACTTGCTTTTACTTTTTTGCACGTATATCCGGCTATTTTTTTTGTTTCTTTCGTTTCTTGTAGGTTCAATTCATAATCTTTGTTCTCCCCGATCATATCAGCCTCGGTTTGGATACAGGCATTTTTTATATCCATAAACTTTACCATTTGAGTAAGCGTTTTTTTAGAAGGATCGCTAATAAAAATGGTATTAAATATTCCCATTGTACTCATCTCCACCTGCAATTTATTCTCCTTAAATCTTACAGTTGCTGAACCTGGCGCTAAACCAGCCATTGGATGAGATTGATCAACAACCTCAGCATTATATTCAATTACGCCTTCTGAAAGAGAATTCTCAGTTCTTTTTGAACCCCCACAGGAATAGGCTATCCAAAGCGAAACAAGAGATAAAAATAACAGTATTCGTTTAGTTGCGATCAAAAGGATAATTTATAGAAATCGAAAGATAATCATTTGATTTAATCCGACAAATTTAATATCCTAAAATTTTTAACATGGATTTATAGCTTTGTTCCTTGGCAAAAAGTTTTGTTGTGAGCTTACCATCTTCATCTTTATCAATTAAAACATGCTTTGGTGCCGGAACTAAACAATGTTGTGTTCCACCATAACCACTCAATGCTTCCTGGTATGCGCCGGTATGAAAAAACCCGATATATAATGGTTGTTTATCCGTTTTTTCTATTTTGGGTAAAAACACCTGATTGGTATGGGCCTCCGTATTATAATAATCCATACTATCGCAAGTTAAACCACCTAAATTAACAGGTATATAAGGCTTTTCCCAATTATTAACTGCCAGCATAATAAAATGTTGCTTTATTCCCCACGTATCAGGAAGGGTAGTAATAAAAGAGCTATCAATCATATACCATTGCTCTCTATCATTTTGCTGTTTTTGATCAATGATTGAATAAAGAGTTGCGCCACTTTCGGCTACTGTAAACGATCCAAATTCTGTAAAAATATTTGGTTCATCAATCTCATGTTGCACACAAAATGATTTTACCTGTGCTACTATTTCTTCAATCATATACTCATAGTTATAATCAAAACTTAACGAGGTACGAATTGGCATTCCACCACCAATATTCAACGAATCCAAAGCGGGGCAAATCTGCTTTAATTCCTTATAAATATTTAAACACTTGTTTAATTCTGTCCAGTAATAGATGGTATCCTTAATTCCATTATTAATAAAAAAGTGAAGCAGTTTTAATTCAAACTTAGGATTACTATGTATTTTCTCTTTATATAGACTAATAATATCAGTGTACCGCACTCCCAATCGTGAAGAATAAAAGGCAAAAGATGGCTCTTCTTCAGTACTGATCCTGATTCCAAGTTGGCATTTGGCTACCTTTACATTCTTTTTATAGTGCTCAAACTCATCCAAATGGTCAAGAACTGGTATTACATTATACCCGTCATTTAACAACTCCGATATATATTGCTTGTAATTGGTCTTTTTATACCCGTTACAGATAATAAAAGTGTCTTTGGATATTTTTTTCTTTTTAATCTGTTCCCGAATAATTTGGATATCATAAGCAGAGGACGTTTCTATATGCACTTCATTGCTCAATACTTCATCTAAAACAAAGCTAAAATGGGAACTTTTGGTACAGTAACAATAAACATATTTGCCTTTGTAATCTGCCTTTGCCATTGCCACATTAAACATCCGTTTTGCCTTTTGAATCTGTGAAGTGATCTTAGGTAAATAAGTGATTTTCAACGGAGTACCATATTGCTTTATAATATCCATTAAAGGAATATCATTAAAATAAAGTTCATTATCTATCACTTCAAAAGATTCCTGCGGGAAATCAAAAGTTTGTTCAATCAGGTTTTGGTATTTATTTTCCATTAGGCAAATGTAAGTTACTTACATTATACATCAAAGCTATAAAGTAAGTTAGTTGGATATTTATAATAAATTTTAAAAGTATAACCTTACATAGTTTTAGTTTCAACTGATTTTTTCTATATCTGTTATACTAAATCTGAAAGTTAATAGTATTTTTGGCTCATGATTCAACGTAAACAAACACTTTTCTTATTAGCAGTAGCTATTTTATCAGGTATTCAATACTGTTTACCATTTCAAAAGGTAACTTCTTCTGAAACTTCGTGGCCAGTATGTTTAATGCCAGGATGTTCTCCTGAAATAAATTCTAATATTTATTTTCCAATGGTATTAAATACGCTTGTTCTGATTTTAAGCATTCTCATTATCTTTTTATATAAAAACAGGGTGCTCCAATTTAAATTAACTAACCTCACTATTTTATTTAATGTAGTTATAATAGGTCTCTTTTTCCTTTTGGATTTTGTAGTTATTGAAGCCGGAAGAACAATTTCATTCCAATTCGGTGCTTTTTTACCTGTCATTAGTATTGTTTTTGCTTATCTGGCATCTCATTTCATTAAAAAAGATGAGCAATTAGTGCGAAGTGCTGACAGGATTCGCTAAATAATCTCTTCTTATTAAGGCATGCTGAACTTGATTCAGCATCTCAAAGGACCCTAAATCAAATTCAGGGTGAACGAAATCATTTTTTTCTCATCATTAAATTTACTATTGTTGATAATTAGGTGTTTTTTTGAACATTTTAGCATTTTTAGACCAAAAAGTAATGATTTTTCATTCTTTTTGCAAAAAAATGATACTTTTGTCCACACTAACTAAAACACTAAAAAATGAAATTAACTGAAATTCAAGATTTAATTAAATTTGTTTCAAAAAGCGGAGTAAATGAAGTTGAATTAGAAACGAAGGAAATAAAAATTGTTATTAAAACAGGTAAACAGGTGGTTTATCAATCGGCGCCTGCCCAAATGATTGCTGCTCCTGCACAAATGATTGCATCTCCTTTAGCAAACAATGTTCCTGTATCGGAAACTGTTACAACGGCAACAACCGCAGCAGCAACTGAAGCAGCAACTGAAGCAAAATACATTACTATTAAATCTCCAATGATTGGTACCTTCTACCGTTCTTCAGGACCAGATAAAGGCTCTTTCGTGAATGTTGGTGATGACATAGAAGTTGGAAAACCGGTGTGTATTATTGAAGCCATGAAATTGTTTAACGAGATTGAAAGTGAAATAAAGGGAAAGATCATTAAAGTTTTGGTAGATGATGCTACTCCCGTTGAATACGATCAACCGTTGTTCCTAGTAGATCCTTCTTAAAAAATAGAAATGTTAAATTTTAAATGATCAATTATTTTCATTTAAAAACCAATTCAACATTCAACATTTATAATTTAAAATTTCGAACAGATGTTTAAAAAAATATTGATTGCCAATCGTGGCGAGATTGCCCTGCGCGTAATAAGAACGTGTAAGGAAATGGGGATTAAAACTGTAGCAGTTTATTCTACAGCCGACAAAGATTCGTTGCATGTTAAATTTGCTGATGAAGCTGTTTGTATAGGTCCTCCCCCAAGCAAAGACAGTTACCTGAATATGGCCAGCATAATTGCTGCCGCCGAAATTACCAATGCCGATGCGATTCATCCGGGTTATGGTTTTTTAAGTGAAAATGCTAAATTCTCCGAAATCTGTCGCCAGAATAAAATTAAGTTTATCGGTGCGTCACCTGAAATGATTAATCAGATGGGTGATAAGAGTAATGCTAAGGCTACAATGATAGCTGCAGGGGTTCCTTGTGTTCCGGGTTCTGTTGGTTTATTGGAAAGTGTAGAGCAAGGAAAAGAACTGGCCAAAGGAATTGTTTATCCT
>JANPOX010000298.1:0-2589 GCA_031428235.1 Bacteroidia bacterium
TCTCTATGAATTGCCTCCTTGCGCGTTTCAAATGATTCAGAATAAACTAATTCCCAATTATTAGAAATTGAAGTGTATTTAGAGATACCTGAATTATGAGAAATCACTCTTTCATCAATATTTTCAGTTTGTCCAACGTAGTATTTATTTACTTCGTTTGAAAATATAATATAAATGTAAAACATAAATTAAATAAAAACTCCCGTCCCGAAAGCTTTCGGGACGGGAGTTTCTGTGGAGAATACCGGATTCGAACCGGTCACCTCTTCACTGCCAGCGAAGCGCTCTAGCCAAATGAGCTAATCCCCCCAATTTAAAGAACAATAATTTCAACTTATCTGTCAGCTAAGCGTCCCGAAAGCTTTCGGGACCAAATGAGCTAATCCCCCAATCACATTCAGTCTTTAGATGTAAGTTTTAAGTCGTTGGAGTTTCAAAAAACTAACAACTCATAACTCAAACAACTCTTTATAATTTTGCTTTAATTTCAACCATATCATATCCTTCAATGATGTCATCTACTTTAATATCATCAAAACCATCTATGTTTAATCCACATTCGTAATTAGCAGTAACTTCTTTTACATCGTCTTTGAAACGTTTTAAAGATCCTAAACCGCCTGTAAATAAAACAATACCATCACGAATGACACGTACTTTGGTATTACGCATAACCTTACCATCTAATACATAAGCACCAGCAATCGTTCCAACTTTAGTGATGTTAAATACTTCACGTACTACAATGTTACATACGATTTTCTCTTCAAATTCAGGCGCTAGCATTCCTTCCATCGCTGCTTTCACTTCATTGATCGCATCATAGATAATAGAATATAAACGGATATCGATTTCTTCTGTTTCTGCTAATTTACGTGCAGTAACTGAAGGACGAACCTGGAAACCAACAATGATAGCGTTAGAGGCACTTGCCAACATAACATCTGTTTCACTGATAGCACCAACTGATTTATGAATAATATTAACCTGAATTTTTTCAGTAGATAATTTTAACAATGAATCAGATAAGGCTTCAATAGAACCATCCACATCACCTTTTACGATCACATTTAATTCTTTGAAATCACCAATCGCTAAACGTCTTCCGATCTCATCCAACGTAATATGTTTTTGAGTACGGATTCCTTGCTCGCGCTGTAATTGTAAACGTTTGTTTGCTAATTCACGTGCTTCACGCTCATCACTCATCACATTAAACTTATCACCTGCAGTAGGCGCGCCATTTAATCCTAATAATTGAACCGGCATTGATGGGCCTGCTTCCTTAACATTAATACCGTGCTCATTTGTCATAGCTTTTACTCTACCACTATGGCAACCTGCAACAACAATATCGCCAACACGCATGGTTCCTTTTTGAACAATAATATCTACAACGTGTCCACGACCTTTATCTAATTTTGCTTCAATAACAGATCCTGATGCTTTTGCTTTTGGATTTGCTTTTAAGTCTAATATCTCAGCTTCTAAAACTACTTTTTCTAATAACAGGTCAATGTTTTTACCCATTTTAGCTGAAATCTCCTGGCACTGAACTTTACCACCCCACTCTTCTACCAAAATATTCATAGCAGATAATGCTTCACGAATTTTATCAGGATTAGCTCCGGGTTTATCAATTTTATTGATGGCAATAATCATAGGAACACCTGCTGCCTGGGCATGGTTAATTGCTTCTTTTGTTTGAGGCATTACACTGTCATCAGCTGCCACAACAATAATAACAACATCCGTTACTTTAGCTCCACGTGCACGCATGGCCGTAAAAGCCTCGTGACCCGGTGTATCCAGGAAAGTAATTGACTTACCGCTTTCCATCTTTACATTGTAGCTACCAATGTGTTGGGTAATTCCACCAGCTTCACCTGCTAAAACGTTAGACTTACGAATGTAATCCAATAACGATGTTTTACCATGATCAACGTGACCCATGATTGTAACGATAGGCGGTCTTTCAATTAAATCTTCTGGATTTTCAGCTTCCTGCTCTTCAATTGCTTCCTGAACCTCAACACTTACAAATTCTGTTTTAAAACCAAACTCTTCAGCTACAATTGCTAATGTTTCAGCATCTAAACGCTGGTTGATAGAAACAAACATTCCTAAACTCATACAAGTAGAAATAATCTGAGTAACAGATACATTCATCATCTGAGCCAACTGATTAGCTGAAACAAACTCTGTCACCTGTAAAGTTTTCTTTTCCAGATCTGACTGTTCCATTTGCTCAGCCATTTTATCCCTTACATCATCACGCTTATCTCTACGGTATTTTGATGTTTTTGACTTAGAACCTTTATTACTTAAACGTGCTAACGTTTCCTTAATTTGCGCTTGAATTTCAACGTCTGTTAAAGCAGGGCGTGCTTCACGTGTAGCTGGCTTCTTAGCGCGAGGATCTCCATATTTTTCTTTAGCTCTGTCTTTAGCGATTTGTGCCTGCTCAGTTCCAACTTTTTTAATTTCTTCCTGACTCATTCCGCCTTTACGAATACGCTTACGCTTTTTCTTATCAGCTAATGAACCCGGTCCTGTTCCAGGTGCCGCTTTTTTCACTTCTTTAATTAC
>JANPOX010000299.1:0-11974 GCA_031428235.1 Bacteroidia bacterium
AAATAACTGAATGATTTTTCTTAAAGGCTTTAAGTACATCGTATAAAAATAGGGATTCAATCCGTTAATCTTCCACGCTTTCTTATCCTCATTATTTGCTCTGATCCTGTTCTTGATGGATACATTGCTCTTTCCGCCTACACGCATTTTAATGATAAACTCGGGAAGATAAGCGAGTTTAATTTTATGCTTATGTATAAAGCGTAACATCAATTCATAATCTGCCGCTGATACTAAATCTAAATTAAAACTACCGTATTTTTCATACACACTTCGTTTTACAAAAAAAGTAGGGTGGGGTGGCATCCAACCATGTAAAAACATTCCATGATTATAATGACCTGATTTCCATTTACGGAAAATTTTATTTGTATCTTCTTTGTCTACATAAAACAGATCAGCATACACTGCATCCGAATGATTTGTCTGAAAGGTGTTTACCACATTTTCAATAATATGATGGTTTGTATAAAAATCATCACTGTGTAAAATTCCAATCACATCTCCTGTTGCCATTGAAATGCCTTTGTTTAAGGCATCATACAAACCCTTATCTTTTTCAGAAACGAATTTTGTGATCTTATCTTTATAGGAATGAATAATAGATACCGTGCTATCGTTTGATTGCCCATCTACAATAATATATTCAATATTTCTGTAGGTTTGGTTTAATACTGAATCGATCGTATCAATCAACGTTGATTCGCTATTGTACGTGATGGTTATGATACTTACTTTCAACAACTTATTTTTTAATTGTAATATTATATTTGTTGCTCTGTGCGATTCCCGCACTTCGACTCCGCTCAGTGTGACAGCTCGAATCACTCATTTTATTTTGTTGTTAAGGTATGTGCAAAATAAATTAAGGACTTAAAGTTAAAATCAATGCGTTCATCTGTTTTAGCTTCCTCACTAATGTAAACTGTTTTCATTCCTGCATTTCTTCCAAATTCCATATCACTCATACTGTCACCCACAATAATAGATTTATTAAAATCAATTTGTGGAAAATCTTTTTTTGCCTGTAATGCCATTCCGATTGCTGGTTTACGCGTAGGATGATTTTCTGCAGCCAGGTAAGGTGAATAATATATTTTATCAATACGCCCTTTCAGGTAGGTGATCTCATACAGCATGTTTTGATGAATCAGTTCAAGATCTTCCGGGAAAATTATTTGTTTGCCAATGCATTGTTGGTTGGTTACAACAACGATCGTTTGAAATAACGGACTCAGCATGCGCAATGCATTTAGTGTTCCATCAATGAATTCAAACTCCGTGGTGTGTTTCACATAATCGTTATCTAACTTTTTGTTGATAACACCATCCCTGTCTAAAAACAAGGTCCATGTATTATCTATGTTTAAATCTTTTAGGTTCATTAGATTGTTCAATGATCTTTTTATCTGGTTTAACCCTGACAGGGTTTAATATAAATAAAACAACTATTTTTATTTTTGTACGGCCCCGGCAGGGTCGAATGTTAATTTATATATTTCACTATTCATATAAGACTACTTCGTAGTCTGTAAATATTTATATCTTTTAAAGTCATCCTGTGCTTTTTTAAAATCTTCGGGAATTCCTATATCTATAAAATATCCTGAGTAGATAAATCCAAAAATATGAAGTTCTTTAATTCTACCTTCATAAAAATCTTTTTCAATAGAGAATGGAATATCAGGTTTTGTTTGATTTAGAAATAGCCCCCTATTCAGGATATAAACTCCCCCATTAATCAGACCTTCTTTTTCAAAACCATCTTTTTCTTTAAAAGAAAGTAGTGTATTCTTTTCACCTAAATTTATTGTTCCATAACGAGAAGCATTATCAACAGTTCTTAATGCTAAAGAACAATCAGCTTTCTTTTCTATGTGTTGTTTATAATAGGCATTAAGATCAACATCAAAAAACGAGTCGCCATTTAAAACCAATACATTTTGCTCCATGCATTTTTCCATGGCCAGTCGAATGCCACCGCCCGTTCCAAGAGGAGTTTCTTCTTTAGTATAGGAAATTTTAATGCCTTTGTATTCATTTTGATAATGCTCAATAATTTTTTCGGATAAATACCCGGTAGATATTACGACATGTTCAATTCTGAAATATTTTAGATAATCAAAAATATAATTTAAGAAAGGTTCGTTATTAACCGGAGCCATTGGTTTTGGTACATCGCTTACAACAGATTGTAATCGTGTTCCGAATCCTCCTGCCAGTATGATTGCTTCTTTCAGCAAAATTAGGACTTAGGAAATAATGCTATTTCTACTAACTCACAAATGGTATGGCCAAGAATCATGTGACACTCCTGTATACGTGGCGTATCTTTGGAAGGAATATTAACCAGATATTTAGCGCAGTCTTTCATTTTACCACCTGTTTCGCCGGTAAAAGCTACAGTTATCATCCCAATTGAGTTTGCTACCTCTAACGCTTTGATCACATTCACAGAATTTCCGCTGGTAGAAAGTCCTATTAATACATCACCTTTACGGCCCATGGCTTCGGTTAAACGGCTATAAATAACATCATAACTGTAATCATTTGCTACAGCTGTTGTATAGCTTGTATTTACATGCAGGGCCTCGCTAAACAAAGGTGGCCTGTCATAATAAAACCTACCGCTCAATTCAGCTGATAAATGTTGTGAATCTGCAGCCGAGCCGCCATTACCTGCCCATAGTACTTTCCCATCGTTTTTATAACAGGTCACAATTTCATTTACAACAGATTGAACTGTATTTAAAATAGCATCATTGGTTAACAAAGAAGTTTTTAAATCAATGGATGCCTGTAAGCGTGCTTTTAATAGTTGTATCATTTTCTGAAATGGGTTTACAAACGATAAATTTACTAAAAAAATTATGTAAATTTCACTTTAATAGGCTTATAGAATAGTAACATCAATAACAAAATAGCTCCATAGGTTAAGATCTTAAAATGTTCGTAAAAATCATTAAATTGTCCTAATAGTATTTTTAAATTAAATGTAAGATAAATGACCGCTAGTAAGACTATTAATGTTATTTTTTGTTTTACTTTTTGATTACTGAAATCAAGAAACATAAAATAAAGAACCACAATGATAGCAGGTAGTAAAAACATGAAGGCATAATGCTGCTGATGCGGAAAAATAAGCGGTATTAATGCCATAATATATGAAAGTTCATACAGTTGATGCTTTTTTGAGAGAGCATCTTTAAAAAGACGAGTATTTAAGAAATAAACTGTAAGGCAAACAAGCAACAATCTTGTGATATTTAAAATATTGTAAAGTTGGTCTACCGATAAATCTAAAATATTTCGTTTGAGAGAAAGAGCATGTATATCGGGTGGAGTGGCAATAAATAATGTGGTAAATAACGTAGTTAAGCCATGAAAGCTCCTCTCTTCAACATCCAAAATATTTTTAGAAGCTGTAGGATTGATTAATTCCCACCAATCATGCATCCATGCTAGATTGTGTTTGTAACCTACAAAAGCAATAGGTAAAGTCCAAAATAAAACACAAGCTAAAATTACGTATACTAAAGCCTTAAATTGTCCTCTATAAAGCAAATAAGGTATAAATACAATAGGCAATAATTTAATATTAATCCCTATTGCCAAAATGATAGCTCCTGTAATTCTATTTTTATAAAAAATAAAGTTCATTGATTCTAAACATATATATAATATAATTATAGTAATCTGAGAAGCATGAAAATTTTCATGTACAAACCGTATTGAAAACAAAAAAACAAGTAAATAAAACCACATAGAAATATTCTGTTTATCGGTATCCAAAAACAAAAAAACGATCTTAAATAAACGATATAATAAAACTGCATTTAAACATAACCACAAAAATTTAGCTAAATAAAACGGCAAAAAGGTAAACGGATAAAGACAAATAGCAAACATCAAAGAATATAAATAGTGAAACCCATCACAAAATTTCATTTCATAAATAGACTCATTACCAAATACTTTTGCCGCCGCTGAATAATAAATAAAAAAGTCTCCTTCTCCTGTGCTTTCGATAGCTATATAAACAAGACAAAAAACAGACAAAAGAATTTTTGCTGATGAGGAATTTAAAAATTCAGTTAACTTATTCATCATTTATATGTTTCAAGACAAAGAATTTAAAATTGATTTTTGTTAATCCGATAACTAAATACCTGTATGTAGGATTTCACTAAGTTTGTCAAACGATCAATTCTTTCTTTGTTCTTATCATCCAGCAATAAATAGGTGGCTTTTCTTTCTGAGTTATACTCAAAAAACTTGGTCACCTTTTGATGATTACTGTCAAACTCTAAAGCATAAGGATACTCAAAGATTACAAAAATACCGTTTCCTCCATATTGAATAGTGGGATGTTGTTTTGAAAGTGCAGAATTCCCTAACGTCACAAATGGTTTATTGTATCCTAAATAATCAAGGATAGTAGGATACATGTCAATATGAGAAATACATTGATCCTGCATTTTATTAAATCCGGTATCTCCCACTGCTAAAAACGAAACAGGAACTACAAATTCATTTACCGAATTATTATCTAAATATCCAAATCCTCCTGAAGTATGATCTGCGCATATAGCAATGATCGAATTTTTATACCATGCTTCATCCTTAATTTTATTAAAAAATAGCTGAAGTGATAAATCAGTATATTTCATGCTTTTTTTTACAGGGTCTTTAATAGAATCCAATAAAGTTTTGTAGGGCTCCGGAATAGGGAAAGGATGATGCAATGAAAGTGTAAGTAAAGATGTGCAAAAAGGTTGAGACATCGTTTTCAATTTTCCGGCAACAAATGGTAAAAATAAATGATCGTCAACTCCCCATCCTGTATTTTCATAATGGCTATCATAATCTTCCTGACCATAATAATTTTTTGTAAAATTAATGTTCAGGAAACTCTCAAATCCAAATGTAGTTTTTAATCCGCCATAAAAAAAAGCAGTTTGATATCCTTCTTTTTCCAATAGGGTAGAAATAGCACTGACATTATTATTATTGTAAGAAGAATAACAATAGTTTTTTTCCATAAAGGAAGGAATTCCTGATAAGATAGCGGGTAAAGCATCAATAGTCGTTCTTCCATTGGCTACACCATATTTGTAAGTTCTGGCATTTGATAATAAAGAATCCAAAAAAGGTGTGTAGCCTTTTAAGGAAGGATTAAGAAGGCCAATTCTTTCAGAACAGAAACTCTCTAAAATAATAAAGAGAATGTTTTTCTTTTTAAATTCTTTTGATTCAAATTGTTTTTCAAATCCAATCATCTTCTCAGCCTGCTCTTCCTCAAAATAGGTTTTGATTTTTATACCTTCATCATTAATTGTATGCAACACTTGAAAAGGCGTATTACTAGCAAGCCATTGAAGCTCTGGATCAACCAATGATGGAATATCAAAAGGTGCGAAAGGCCTTGGTTTGTAACCGCCCCGCATAATGATAATGAATACAAACAAAACAATCAGGATATTGAGTGCATTCAAGCTTATTTTTTGTTCTACATTCCTGTAATTTTTTAGCTGTTTTTTTAAAATGAGAAATGCGCTGATTAAAAATCCAAACAGCAAAATCACTAAATACCAATAGTCTTTTAAATAAGCAGCTAATAAGGAAGGAATTTCAGGTAAAACATCTAATAGTTCGCCGCCCATCCGCTTCTTTGTAATAGGATAATATCCTATATCAGATAAGTTTAAAATACAAGCAAGCGTAAAGCCTATTACAAACCATCCCAAAGCAATTTGCCTGGTGAGTTTATGTTCAATATTAAAAAATAATAGAACCAACCACATGGGGAGAAGAAAATAAAGTGAAGTTATCCCGTCAGTTAAAGCCCCTACTAAAAATGATTTTAAAAATTCAATCAATGGGGCGTCAGAGAAGTACGAATAAAACAGTAGTAAAAAAAGAATACGTTGAATGCCAAAGAATAGTAAACAGATTCCCAATAACTTAAATAAAAATAAAGGCTTGTGGAATTTGCTCATCACTTAAAATAATAGAATTTCAAAAGAGCTATTAAAGGTTTGTTCAGACTCTAATTTTATTATACCTGTTTTTTTCTCAAGTGTTTCCATCATTGCTTCATGATCAGCAATACCATACCACGGCTCAAGGCATACAAATTGATCTGTTCCTTTTTTAGACCAGATTCCGTAATATGGCCAGTCTTTAGATACTATTGAAACTCCATGCCTACTTTTAGAGGAAACAAGTTTTACCTCATCTATTTGGCTATTCATACAAACCAAAGCGTCATTATCAAATAACTGCTTTGAAATTTTTAAAGTATGATTGTCTAATTTAATTTCCTTAGTAAGATTTGTAATTAGGCCATCATTTAGAGTATTAATTATGATCGAATTCTTATTTGGAAAAATAAGTTCGTAATCCTCAAACGATTCATTTTCCTGCAAGGGACAGTTAAATGCCGGGTGCGCGCCCACAGAAAAACAGAGTTCCTTACTATCAGGATTAAATATTGAATAGGTGACATCGATTCTATTACAGCTTAATTTATATCCTATTTGTAAACTAAAATGAAATGGAAAGTCCTGAAGTAATTTTTCATTTGCGGTTAACTCAAATAGTAAATAGTCTTCACTTTGTTCAACGCAAATAAAATCATTGTCGCGAGCAAAACCATGCTGTGGTAAACTATAAAATTTATTTTGGTAAGTAAATTGGCCGCCTTTTAATTTACCAACAATTGGAAATAAATTAGGAGCGTGTCTCGGCCAAAAAGTTGCATCGGCTTGCCATATGTATTCAATATTTGTTTTATTAGAAATGGCAGAACATAATTCTGCACCATATGAATTTACTTTAATAGTAAACTGATTATTTTGTAATTGATAAACTGACATTATAATGAAATTACTCCTTCTATTTCGGCTGCTTTTTCGTAAATTGTTATGATATCATCAACGCTTAAAACAACCTGTTTAACTGTGATACTGATATAGTTGCCTTTTGCGGATTGCTTTTGAATAATCTCTGCATCATTATCAAATATGACTTCCACCAATGCCATCGTTTTATTATCGGATTTGATAATAAATTTAAACATGTATAAATAAGGAAACGATAAAATACTATCTTCTAGTTTTTTTCTTAATTCGTCAAACGTACCTGCTGCCATTATGAATGAAAATAATGATTGTAAATTAAAATTATACCAAAAATAATTAAAGCTGTTCCCGTAATATAATTTACTGTGGTCATAATCTTATTCGTGAGGTAATGCTTTATTTTACCTGCCAGCTTTACTTTAAATAATTCGACAAATAAAACGGCAACCAATACAAGGCTAAAAAAGAAAAGCATTTTTAAAATAGAGTATTCGAAGGTTTTGCTGATAGCTGTTACATTAGCAAGCCACAACAACCACACGGTTGGATTAAACAGGTTTAAGAAAAAGCCTTTTAGTATCATAAGGCGTGGGCTTGGCAATTGATTTTCGATATCAATGGTCTCATCCATTTTTACAGAATGTTTTTTAAAAAAGAAAGCGCCAAATACAATCAAAATAATGCCGCCAATGATGGCAAAAAAAGTTTGAGTTTTCTCGGAGTGTAATAGATTGGACATCCCAAAATGAACCAGCAAACAAACCAGTAAACAGAGAAACAGATCACTTAATACAACCCCTGCTGCTAAAAAAGCACCTGTTTTGTATCCAAATTTAATGCCCGTATTGATCAATGCAAAAAATGCTGGTCCAAACGAAAACGTAAGCAGTAATATAATTACTATGGCTTGATATATTAAACTTAAAATCAAAATGTATTTTTATAATTAGCGATGAATGCCTGCCACTCTTCCAACAATTTACCTTTTAATACTCTTGGAAATTTATGGGCTGATCCTAATTTTCCTTTTGTTCCCATAAAATCAATGAAAGCATCATCCGGTAATACTTTCACGTAAACATCTTTTAGCGCTGCAATTCTCTCTGTTCTGTAATCATCATTTATTTCCTTCAAATGAAAATCCAAGCGTTGCTTAATATCATCTTCGGATGCTTTTTTATTAGAACCAACATACCATTGGTGCGCAAATAAAGTTCCATGAGGAATACCTGCCACAGCAAATTCATTGATATCTATTTTCAAATCATCGGCTGTTAATTTAATGGCCCTGCTCATGTTCTCAACCGATAAATGCTCGCCACACAAACTTAAATAATGTTTTGTTCTACCGGTTATTACTATTTCTGCATGTTCTAAATCTGTAAAGCGAATGGTGTCCCCAATTAAGTAGCGCCAGGCACCGGCACATGAAGTAAGCAACAATGCATAATCTTTTCCAATTTCTACATCTTTGATAGTGAGTGCAGAGGCTCCCGGTTTCATGTTCCCATCAGAATCAAAATTTTCTTCATTGAATGGAACAAACTCATAAAAAATTCCGTTGTCCAATAACATACGCATTCCTTGTTGCGGATTAGGACGTTCCTGATAGGCGATCAATCCTTCAGATGCTAAATATGTATCTGAAAAGATCAAAGGAAAAGCAGTTAGTTTAGCAATACTTTTTCTGTAGGGTTCAATAGAAACGCCCGCATGAACATAAGCCCTTAAATTTGGCCAGATATCGTGAATGGTTTTTACCTGGTAATGTTCAATCACCCTTTCCATGATAATCTGAACCCATGCCGGTACACCAACAACAACACCAATATCCCAGTCTTTCGCGTTTTTTACAATCTCCGTTAATTTTGTTTCCCAATCTTTATACCTTGAAATTGTTTTTCCGGGTTTATAAAATCGCTGAAACCAAACAGGAATGTTAGCAGCCGTAATGCCGCTTAAATCTCCTGAATAATGACTGCCATTAAAATCCAATAATGTACTACCACCAATCATTAACATCCCTTTTGAAAAATGCTCTTTAGGGAAATCGTAATTTGCCATTGCCACTAACTGTTTGATCCCACCTCTTTTAAATGCTTTAAGCATTTCCTTTGTTACGGGAATGTATTTACTGGCGGCTTCAGATGTACCGGAACTTAAAGCGAAATATTTAATATGATTTGGCCAGCAAACATATGGTTCACCTTTAATAGCACGGTACCACCATTCCTTGTAAATACTACTGTAATCGTACATTTTCACAGTTGCTTGAAAACCATCGATTGGATTTTTTAATTGTAATAATTTAGTAAAATGAAAATGTTCGCCAAAAGCTGTGTGCTCTGCTTTTGTCATTAATTTTTTTAATACTCTGGTTTGCTGGGCATAATAATTTGTTCGCTTAGGGATTCTGTTCCCTAACTTAACTGCACCTTTTAATATAGAATCGAGTATGGCCATTATTCAATAAATTAATGAGCTAAGAATTATTAATTCTCTACCCACGAATTCAATAACTATTTTAAATATCTAAAATCGTGATTGTTTTTAATATTTTTTAAAGAAGCGATGATCAACTTGATCACGTTTTCTACATCTTCTTTATGCACACTTTCAACAGTGGTGTGCATGTAACGCAAAGGTAAAGAGATCAAAGCTGATGCCACGCCTTCATTGCTGTAGGCAAAAGCATCTGTATCTGTGCCAGTACTGCGGCTTGCTGCCTGGCGCTGAAATTCTATTTTTTCTTTTTTCGCCGCATCAATAATTACTTTCAATAAATTATTTTGTACAGCTGGCCCATAAGAGAGAACGGGCCCTTTACCGCAAGCCAGATCTCCACTTGCAATTTTATTCATCATTGGTGTTTGTGTATCATGGCACACATCGGTTATGATCGCTGCATTTGGTTTTATTCTATGTGCAATCATTGTTGCACCATTTAATCCGACTTCTTCCTGAACGGCGTTTACAATATATAATCCGAAAGGCAGTTTTGTTTTATTCTCTTTTAATAATCGTGCAACCTCCGCAATCATAAATCCACCAACACGGTTATCTAATGCACGGCCAACAAAATAACGGTTGTTCAATTCCATAAATTCATCATCATATGTCACCACACAACCTACATGAACACCAAGGTCTTCAACTTCTTTATCGCTTTTACATCCCAGATCCAAAAAAATATTTTTTAAAGTGGGCGTTTCTTCTTTAGCAGCATCACGCACATGGATTGCCGGCCAGCCAAAAATACCTTTTACCACTCCTTTATCTGTATGGATATTCACTCGTTTTGATGGAGCAATCTGGTGATCACTTCCTCCGTTACGTTTTAAATAAATGAATCCGTCTTTGGTGATATAATGCACAAACCATGATATCTCATCAGCATGGGCTTCGATCACAACTTTGTATGGAGCTGAAGGATTAATTACGCCAACAACTGTTCCGTAGGTATCCACAAAATGTTCATCAATGTATGGGGTGATATATTTCAACCACATCTTTTGCCCTTCACTTTCAAAACCTGTTGGAGAAGGATTATTTAAATAATCTTTTAAAAATGTTAAAGAATTTTGTGTAAAAATGCTTTTATCTTTTTTGCTTGTTTTCTTTGCCATACTATGTTTATATAGATTTTAAATATATAAAAAATTGATGATTCATAACCTTGTTTTTTCAACTATTTTGGAAGTTTACACTTGTAAAAATTGTACTTCTTTATTTCAAAAAAAACTATATTTACGAAAATGTTGAATAGCTCAGTTATAGAAATATATACAGATGGTGCCTGTAGCGGAAATCCTGGTCCGGGTGGCTTTGGCATTGTAATGAAATATAAAGACCAACGTAAAGAATTATCACAGGGTTTCAGGTTAACTACCAATAATAGAATGGAACTGTTAAGCATTATCATTGCATTAGAAACGCTCAAAAAAGATAACTCGGATGTTGTGGTATATTCTGATTCAAAATATGTGATTGATTCGATAAATTTAGGTTGGGTACATGGCTGGGTAAAAAAGAATTTTAAAGATAAAGCAAACCCCGATCTTTGGAAACGGTTTTTGCAAATTCATCCGAAGCACGCTATAAAATTTGTCTGGGTAAAAGGCCATGCTAGTAATAGAGAAAATAACCGATGTGATGAATTAGCAGTGGCTGCTAGTAAAAGCAAAAACCTATTGATAGATGAAGGTTATGAGCTTTCTAAAAAAGGTGATAAATTATTCTGATGTTTTATAACCGATTTTGGTTCTCACTTCAGTCTCGCCTTGGCGTGATTCTTTTTTCTCAAGTAATTCATCCAAATACCTGAAAACTATTTCCATGTTTTTATCTTGATTATCTAATTTGTTTTTTATCTTTTCAATGTCTAACCGCAAATCTGTATTATCTAATAGCATTTGCCTGATTTTAGAAAATATTCTCATAATCTGAATATTTACAAGTATCGCACGTTCACTATTCAATACCCCAGAAAGCATAGCAACACCTTGTTCGGTGAAAACATATGGTAATGCTATAATATTTCTTTTATTTTGCGATGCGGTCACAATTTGTGACCGCACTAAATCCCATTCGTTTTTTGTTATCTGAAACATAAAATCTTCAGGGAACCGCATCAAATTTCTTTTGACTTGCTGGTTTAATACTTTAGTTTCAACCTGATAAAGATTTGCTAAATCACTGTCCAGCATTACTTTCTGATCTCTGATCAGATAGATCTTATTCATTACTAACTCATCTGGAACCGATAACAAATTTTCTTTTTTGCTCATAATTTAAACTCTCTACAAAATACTTTGCAAGAGTAAAACAAATAAGAATAAATGAATGCTATAAAATGTAGCATTCTGAATACCGGTAGTGATTTTTTTTGATAGGCAGCTTCTAAAACCTCAAAAAACCATCCAACTGAATTTCAATGGTTTTTTGAGTATCAGGATCATTAAAATTTCCAAAACTGTCTAATAAAGTATCAACTCTACTGATAGGTAATTTATTATGATAAACATTTACTTTCAGATAATTTAAAATATTAGTTAAGTGTTCCATGCCACGCAAATTACCTGCTCTACCAGTAGATACGCCAATTAAGCATG
>JANPOX010000300.1:0-1529 GCA_031428235.1 Bacteroidia bacterium
CGGATAGAGTAGTTGTTTCCGGAGAGCAAGCCATTGTAATTGATTATAAAACCGGAAAGAAAAATGCTCAAAAATACCATGCCCAAATGCAGGATTACGAATATGCCTTGCTCCAACTAGGCTATACTTCTGTTAAAAAACTGTTGCTTTACATTCAGGAGCAGGAAGTGGAGGCTCTAACCTGAGAGATTCTCCTTCAAAAAACATCTTGTTATTGGCTTAGCGAGGGAAGAAAAATTAATTTTAAATGTTCTATAATCAAATAAAACAATAATTTTAACCCAATATCATCTGGTATGTATTATTATTCGTCTTATAAAAAGTAATGAAAGTAAGCCTACATTTTTTAAAGTTATTAAAAACTAACTTAGTAATATTTTTGGTTGTGATTTTTTGCGTTCATATTTCTGCGCAAACGAATACAGGCATAATAGTGAACGGTGGCATGCTTGTGAATAAAACTTTATGTAATAAAATAAAGATTGTCAACACTGCATTGCAATACACTAATTCCTGTACAGGAGAGATTTCTTATTCTTACGAATTAGGTGCTAAATTGAAATATAGTAAACATTTTTCGGTGGAATTTGGATATCAATCAATTAAACAGCATGTTACTACTGAATTTAAGAATCTAGATGTGTATTGCACAAGTTATTCAAGGCATTTTCCATATACAGTTTATGCAGGGAATGTGAGTTATAAAGATGAAATTTTCTTGAACTCGAATCATTATTATGTGGCTATGAATTTTGAATTTACTAAAGGCGGCAATAATTTCATACTTGGAGGAGGACTTTCTGAAATAAATTATGGATCAGAAAAAAGTTATATTACACGCAATTATTCAAAACTGCCCGAAAATACCTATCTCCCCACAAATACGAGCTATAAGTCTCCATTAGATGCCCCTCGTATTTTAGGCTTTAATTTAAAAGCAAAGTATGAGAGAATGCTTTATAAAAAAATACTCGGTATTTACTTTGAGTTGGCTTATAGGGGGAATTTTTTTAGCCATGGAAATTTAGATTATGAATATAGGAACTTAGGATTTGATACAGACTCTGAATATAGATTTGTCGATGAGTATGGTGGTTATTTTTACAATATTGAAAGGTATCAGTTAACGTTTAATGCCGGAATGATTAGTGCTGGTTTATTTTATAAATTTAATTTTAAAGAGCATGAGAAAAATAGTTTTTAGCTTAGTGGTATTTTTATAAGCGATATTTATTTGCTTTGCCTGACCCTGAACACAGCGCAAGGTATAGCCCCCGCTCCGCCGCACCTTGCAAGGCTCCGGCACAAATACCGAATTACAAGAAAAAGATTGGTGTTTGCTCATTGCAAATTCCACTTGCTACTTTTACATTAATGGTAAAATATAGGGCTCGGAAACTTGAATTTGAATAAAAGTTTCCTATGTTTGAGCCCGAATATTCACTGTTTATGAAACATATTTTTTTATTGATCTTCGCCTTTATTGGCCTAAACATTATTGCCCAGGAAAAATTCACCATCAGTGGTTA
>JANPOX010000301.1:0-2135 GCA_031428235.1 Bacteroidia bacterium
ATCAATGATTCCTTTTGGAGTTAATTCAATAATACGGTTTGCTACGGTTTGCATCAACTCATGATCATGACTGGTTAACAACACCACTCCGGTATAATCTTTCAAGGCATCATTATAAGCAATGATACTTTCCAGATCTAAATGGTTTGTTGGTTCATCTAAAATCAGCATGTTCGGGTTTACCTGCATCATACGGCTAGTCATGCAACGTACTTTTTCTCCACCGGATAATACAGAACATTTTTTCATCACCTCCTCGCCACTAAATAACATTTTACCTAAAAAGCCACGAACATAACTTTCATCTTTGTTGGATGAATACTGACGCAACCAATCCATCAGATTCATATCACCAGTAAAATATTTAGCGTTATCATTTGGTAAATATCCTTTATGTATGGTTGTTCCAAATTTATAGGTACCACTATCCGGAGTGTCTTCTTCATTAATAATATCAAACAAAGCCGTAATTGCTAAATGGTTTTTAGCTATGAACGCAATCTTATCTCCTTTAGCTACATTGATGTTTACATTTTTAAATAAAACACCATCTGTATTTGATTTGGATAAATTTTCAATATGCAAAATCTGATCACCTGCTTCACGCTCCTGCTTAAAAATAATTCCAGGATACTTTCGTGTACTTGCCGGAATTTCATCAATCACTAATTTATCCAATAATTTTTTACGGGAAGTGGCCTGGCTAGATTTACTCGCATTAGCACTGAATCGGCGAACGAAATCCTGCAACTCAGTACGCTTATCTTCCATTTTTTTATTTGCATCACTGCGCTGCTTTAATGCTAACTGACTCATCTGGTACCAGAAACTGTAGTTACCGGTATAAGTTTTTAATTTACTATAATCAATATCACAAGTATGTGTACACACGGCATCTAAAAAGTGACGATCGTGACTAATTACAACAACCGTGTTTTCAAAATCCGCTAAATAATTTTCTAACCAGGAAATAGTTTCAACATCCAAATCATTGGTAGGCTCATCCAATAATAAAATATCAGGATTACCAAAAATAGCCTGAGTCAATAAGATTTTTACTTTATCTTTTCCTGTCAGGTCTTTCATTAATTTAAAATGAGCTTCCACTGGGATTCCAACATTCGTTAATAAAGTTGCCGCATCACTTTCTGCATTCCATCCATTCATTTCACCAAACTCACCTTCCAGCTCAGCTGCTTTTAATCCGTCTGCCTCACTAAAATCAGGTTTTGCATAAATGGCGTCTTTTTCTTTCATTATATTGTAAAGACGTTTATTACCCATCATCACAGTATCCAAAACGGTAAATTCATCAAACTCAAAGTGATTTTGTTTTAACACACTCATTCGCATCCCTGGCAAAATATTGACCTGTCCTTTATTAGGCTCTATCTCACCCGATAAAATTTTCATGAAGGTTGATTTTCCGGCGCCATTAGCACCAATTAAACCATAACAGTTACCGGGAGTAAATTTTACATTTACCTCATCAAATAAAATACGTTTGCCATATTGCAAACTCACATTAGAAACAGAAATCATTACTCAAAAATTTAGTCGGCAAAGATACAGAATTTTTGCCAATGTAAAATAGGTGCATAAATGAGCCAAAGCACTGTTTGAATTAGTTTAATATAGGATGTAATCACATGATTTACATATCTTTAAACAATAAAATTTAATTTTATGAAATAGTCATGTTGCATCTGGTACAAATGCATATAACATGACTATACCATATGACAACTAAAAAACAATAATACCTGCATATGAAAAACACTATGTCATTTTTTTTGTTTCTTATTTTAATATTCTTTTCAAAGTCTATTTTAATTGGACAATTGAACCATGAACACAATCATAAGACAAGTAACGATATATATTCACATTTAGGACAGGCTCTTCCAAAAACATTTGATTTAGATTCTTTACAAGGATATAACGAGAATGAAGCCAGGGAGCATGCTAATATGGGGAAGGTTTTAGGAATGGATTTAGAAACATTTTTAAATTATACCAAACGCAGCTTTATCAATAAGAAGTATAAATTAAATAATTATTCAGCAAAATATTCTGGTCAAAATCCTACTCCTCAATCGCCATGCACCAATATTGATTTTGAAACAGGAACAACT
>JANPOX010000302.1:0-2457 GCA_031428235.1 Bacteroidia bacterium
TGGGTGTAGGCTTAAGTTTGGCTCCTATTGGTGCTTACCTGGCAGTAACCGGTCAGTTTGCATTATTGCCAATCCTCTTTTCTTTCACCGTTTTATTTTGGGTTAGCGGTTTCGATATTATTTATGCCCTGCAGGATGAGGAGTTTGATAAAAGCAATCAATTACATTCTATACCGGCAGCATTGGGTAAATCAAAAGCATTAATGATTTCCAATTTACTGCATGTGCTTTCGGCAGCTTGTGTTATCAGCGCCGGTGTGTATGGCCATTTTGGATTATGGTATTGGATTGGTGTAGCAATCTTCTGTGGCTTATTAATTTATCAGCACACATTGGTAAAACCAAACGATTTAAGAAAAGTGAATATGGCTTTCTTTACAACCAATGGCATTGCATCGGTTGTTTTCGCCATCTTTGTAATACTGGATTTATTTTTATCATAAAAAATCGATAATTCCCCCTTCAGGGGGTTAGGGGGTAAATGGCACGAATATTATCTATAGACTACGGCGGCAAACGAACCGGACTGGCAGTAACCGATCCGTTGCAAATTATTGCAACAGGCCTCGAAACTATTGAATCCAGAGAACTCATCCCCTGGTTAAAAAAATATATTGCGCAAGAAGATGTGGAATTGATTATCATTGGCTTGCCAAAAAATTGGGATGAATCAGACACCCATGGTACGCCGCTGGTAAAAGCTGCCATTAAAAAGATAGAAAAAGAATTTCCAACCATGCCCCTCAAAACTGTTGATGAGCGCTACTCTTCTAAAATGGCAAAAGATGCCATGCTGGAGATGGGTATGAAAAAAAAAGACAGGCGTGTTAAGGGTAATGTTGATGTAATTGCAGCCACCATCATTTTACAGGAGTATTTAGGTACATTGTAGATTTTAGATTGCCTTTGTAAAAGGAGATACCCTTATTTTTGTACAAATCAAACATCTAAAATCGTCAATCTAAATTCGAATGATTCTTCCAATAGTAGCTTATGGTTCGCCCGTTTTAAGAAAGGTTTGTGATGAGATAACTCCCGACTATCCTGGCCTGGATAAATTAATAGCCGATATGTGGGAAACCATGTACAACAGCAATGGTGTGGGACTGGCTGCACCCCAAATAAATGTACCCATCCGGTTGTTTGTTATGGATAGCGAACAAATTTTTACAAACCAGGAGGAAGATGAAAAGGGCGAGTACCCTGATGAACCCGGTTTTAAAGGTGTATTTATTAATGCACACATTGTAAAACTAGAAGGTAAAGAATGGGCTTATAACGAAGGGTGCCTTAGTATCCCCAAAATAAGAGAAGATATTTTACGTAACGAAAAAATAACAATAGAATTTGAGGACGAAAATTTTGATTTGCATACCAAAATATTTAACGGAATAACCGCCCGGGTTATACTGCATGAATATGACCACATTGAAGGAAAGCTCTTTATTGATTACCTTAAGCCGCTAAAAAAACAATTGCTAAAACGAAAGCTGGATGACATTTCAAGAGGAAAAATAAAAGTTGATTACCGAATGGTGTTTCCCAAATAATTAATCAATTACAGCTACACCTGCCCGCAATTTCCTTACTTTCACAAACTGCTCATTTTAATTTAGTTACCCAATATTTACTATTTTTTCAAAATCCCTTGTACAGGTATTGTAAATCCAAAAATAGAGGCTAATTTAGTATTTAAATTAACTACTAACATTCACTTTTAAACATCGCTTATGAGAAAAGTACGACTAGTCTTTCTTACGATTGGTATCTTTCTCTCTCTTGCATCTTATTCACAAAGTGTTACTCCCGCTACTCTAAATGCAACAGGTGGAACTAATTTTTTCACTTTTTACCGTTTTGAGTGGAGTTTTGGCGAGGCCATGGCTATTACAACCATGGATGCAACCTCATCAAACCTAATAGTAACCAATGGTGTTTTGCAGCCCGGCACACATAACCCGGCTACAATTAACAACACCAGTGTATGGGACAGAGATGAGATCAGGATATTACCCAATCCAACACAAAACATACTGGAGATAGATTTCTTTAGTAAACAACAGGGCAAAGTAACCTTAAATCTGATTGATGAATCGGGCAGATTTTTGGCACAAAGGCAATTTGATTATTTTGGTACAGGCCGTATCGAAATATGGAACCTTAACCGATATCCATCCGGTGCCTATTTCCTAAACATTTCTTTAAGCCCTACCGGCACTTCGGTAGCTAAAAAAGGTACCTACAAAGTATTAAAAATTAAATAAGCTTAATAATAACCCGACTTATTAAATAAATAAAAACCTAAAAATAATTTACATGAAAAAGATTTTATTAACGTTTGCAGTTTTTTTTGTTGCGTTACTAAGCATGGCACAGTCGCCCAACCTGATGAACTATCAGGGTGTGGCCCGTAATGCTGCAGGTAACGTATTGCCCAATCAAAGCATATCGCTAAGG
>JANPOX010000303.1:0-6706 GCA_031428235.1 Bacteroidia bacterium
AAAAAAGCGAGTGCCGAAAGCCCGACCCGCAGGGACACGCCCAAACATATAAACCTGTTATTATTTTATAACGCTACTTTGCTTTTAACTAAAAACCTTTACCTTCAATCCATCAAATTAAACCACTATGAACCGCCATTACCTTAAAGAAGATTTCAGAGTTACCAACTGGGAAAACCTAAAACCATTGTTTGAGGAATTAAAAAACCGGAAAATCTGTTCTGTTGCAGAATTAAAACAATGGATGAAAGACCACAGCGAACTGGAAGCTGTATTAAATGAAGACGGTGCCTGGCGTTATATTAAAATGACCTGTAATACGCAGAACGAAGAATTGCAGGAATCCTTTAATTATTTTGTGACGGAAATTGAACCTCATATCTCTCCATACAATAATGACCTGAACAAAAAACTCATTGACTGTCCCTTTGTTGATGAATTAGAGAAAGACACTTACTTCGTATTTGTACGTGGAGTAAAAAAAAGCATTGAGTTATATAGACAAGAGAATATTGCGTTGAATACTGAGCTTCGCCAAAAAGAACAGGAATATGGAAACATATCGGCGGCACAAACTATTATTTATAATAAAGAAGAAATTACTCTGCAAAAAGCAGCGACTTATTTTAAAAGTAATGACCGGAATTTACGTGAAACCATTTATCACCAGATCCAGGGACGCAGGGCAGAAGATGAAACGGAACTAAATAAATTATATGATGAGTTAATTGCCTTGCGTCACAAGGTTGCTTTGAATACTGGTTTTAGTAATTACAGAGATTTTAAACATGAAGAGCTTGGCCGATTCGATTATACAGTGCAGGACTGTTATAATTTTCATGATGCGATTCAACAGCACATTGTTCCATTAGTAAAGCAAAATGAACAGGCGCGTAAAGACACTTTAAAATTAGAATCCTATAAGCCATGGGATAAAGAGGTGGATGCGGAAGGAAATCCTCCGTTAGAACCATTTACTAACGGTTCTGACCTTGCCGAAAAGACTATTGCCTGTTTTAATACAATCGACCCGTATTTTGCTAATTGTATCAAAACCATGCAGGAAATGAAACGTCTTGATTTGGAATCGCGCATTGGAAAAGCTCCGGGAGGGTATAATTATCCATTGATGGAAACCGACGTGCCTTTTATTTTTATGAATGCTGTTGGCTTGCACCGTGATATGGTAACTATGGTACATGAAGGAGGGCACGCTGTGCACGCTTTTCTTGCAGCCGATTTAGAGTTGACTGAATTTAAAAGTACTCCAAGTGAGGTAGCTGAGTTAGCAAGTATGGGTATGGAGTTAATCAGCATGGAACATTGGGAGGCATTTTTTCCGAATCCGAAGGATTATAAAAGAGCAAAGAAAGAACAACTAACTGATGTTTTAAAAGGTTTACCATGGATCGCCTCTATTGATAAATTTCAACACTGGATCTATACTAATCCTAAACATACAGTACAAGAACGTTATGATTGTTGGATGCAGATCAGTAAAGATTTCGGTACCGGTGTAGTAGATTATTCAGGACTGGAAAACAACCTGCAGCGTTCGTGGCAGGCACAATTGCATTTATATGAAGTGCCATTCTATTATATCGAATATGGCATGGCACAACTTGGCGCTATTGCTTTATGGAGGAACTATAAACAAGATCCGAAACTGGCATTGGAAAATTATAAAAAAGCATTAGCTCTTGGTTATACCAAAACAATTCCTGAACTATATAAAACAGCAGGAATTAAATTTGATTTCTCTCCGGCTTACGTAAAGGAATTAGCTGATTTTGTGAAGAAAGAATATGAAGTTTTATAGTACTATTTTTTACAAGCTGGAGTTCCTTTCAATTCAAATACAAATTCTTCATAAGGTGGTTTCTCGCAAGCTTCTTTGCAAACCTGGTATTCATATTTGCCACTGATTTTTACAAGGCTGTTAGTTTTTATTTTAATTCGTTGCGTAAAGACAACCTGATTATAATGCAATAACACAGTTTTCTCTATGGTCTTATCATATTCTGGAGTTGGTTTAGTTTCTGTTAAAGCCCCAACAAGGCTGTAATTATTATTGGGATTAAAAACAATTTGCGTAGGAAAAACTTCCAAGTCAGCTCCTTTAATTTTTTGAATGGAAAAAGTATGCCACCCTTTGTCTAATGTCACGATAAATGTTAGATCGTATTCGCAATCATTTACTTTTTTTGTTGAAAATTTCCAATGCGCATGGCTTACCGGCATTGACATGCCTAACTGTGCTTTTAAAAAAGTAGTTGTAAAGACGCAGAAAGTAATTGCTAAAAAAATATTCTTTGCCATGCTCTTGTTTGGATTAATTAAATTATTAGTCTTCTTTAGGTTTCAGCTTGAACGTCAGGGCTCAATCGTTTTACTAAATGTAATTAAATTATTATTCCAGGCAGGTGGCCGGAAACTTTTTTAAGGTCTTTTAACTTTATGATCTCAGCTTCAAATGAATCTAACAACCAGAACACCAGGGCGCATAATAATACGGTTGAATAAATTAATTTTTCGGTTTTTTATAGGCGAAATAGACAAGGGAAAATAATGCAAAAGCTCCAATTGATGTTATTATTAATTCGGAGATACTTCGAAAAACAATTGTTTTACTGGCTAACATAAAACCGGGTAACAATACTGCAAAACCTATAGACAGAACTAAGATTACTAAAAGTTCAAAGGTGTATTTCATAGCGCGTGAAATTGAATTAACACAAATGTAGTAAAATAAAAAAGATTGTCAATATGCTCTTTGTAAAAACAAAAAGAGCGACTAAGGCCGCTCTTTTTTAAAATAATATTTTACTTCTTTATTTTTGTGGTTGCGTTGGCACAGTAACCGTAACAATAGTGGCTAAACCTGCTTTGGCCTGAGGATGATCTGGTTTAATTTTTAAACATTGCTCCCAATACACTTTGGCTTTATCATATTGTTTATTCTGATAGTATGCCCCACCTAAATTATAGAAACCTTCAGGATTTAATTTATCAAGGATAATAGTTTTTCTTAATTCATAAATGGCACTGTCAAGCTGACCGCGTTGTGCTTTTTGATAGCCACGATTCAGTAGGTCGTTATAAAATACAATATAGTAGTTCTTTAAATAAGGATTGTTGGGATATAAATGCTCGGCCTGCTTCCAGTAAAATAAAGCATCACGGTCACGGTGAAGTTTATAACTTCCTAATCCTAAATTTAAATAACCATTTACATATCGTGGGTGAAGTTCCACGGCATGTTTCAGGTACTTAATTCCTTTTTCTAAAGATTCTTCACGCTTGGCTACAAAGTTTTTTGTGTCCGAAAGATCAATATAACGGGCTCCGGCATTTCCTAAAACCAATACGGAGTTAGGGACTGTTTCCACGTCTTTTAAGAACAGGGTGATGTCATTCTTCCAATCCCAGTTACGCTCCCAGGTTTTGCAACCGTATAAAAAGGTCATTACACTTAATATAGAAAAGAACGCAACACGCTTGGTTATTAACGAACCCGGTATTTTGTCAACTCCTTTTAAGATCAGCCATGCAAAAGCAATAACAAAACCGATAGTAGAATGGAATAATAAACGTTCTCCCATGGTAGCACCGATGTCCATTAAAATATTACCGATCATTAATAAGAAAGCGAAATAAACCGCAATGGCAAATCCTAAAATATGTTTCTTTAAGATTAGTTTCACACCGGCAATCACTAACCCGATATGCAATACTAATGACAGTAAAGTATCCCAACTCGCGAAGGTTCGGAACTGAATAGTGTTAAAGGAATAATCGGAAGATAGTGGGTGAGGGAACCAGCACAGTGAAAAATATTTTAATAATACGAATACCTTAGTTGCCCATTGCTCCTGCTGAGTAGCCAATAAGTAGGGATTGTTTAAAATTTCCGTATCAGGCACTCCTGGTTTTAATTTTACAGCTACCAAACGCATTCCTAAATAAAACAGCATGATAAAGAAATGCCAGCTCATTAATGTGGCAAAAGGTTTTTTAATTTTTGTTGCAATAAGACCAACTCCTACAATTAAATAAACAAAAGGAAACAGCCAATAGGATGTTGTGGCTTTTTGACCAGGAAGAATATGTATGTCGGAGTTCCGTTTTACCATCAACATCAATAAGGCACATATAAAGAAGGAACCAAAAATGTAGAGCGTATGCTTAAATCCCTGAGATTTAAAATAAGTTTTAGGGTCAAATTCAATCTGATCAAATACATAAAAAGCAATAGGTATCAATAGCACTAACACAACCGCATATTCTTTAGATAACAAAGCCAATAAAAAATTAAAAGCAGCCCATATCAATGTTTTGGTTTTTTTGTCTTCCATATACTTGAAAGAATAGAAAAAGGTGAGTGAGATAAAGATGAGTGAAAAAATCTCATCACGGCTTTTCACATTGGCAATGGCTTCGGAGTGAATCGGGTGCATTAAAAAGATAATGGCTGCTAAAAAAGCAAGATCATGGTTACTTCTAAAAATATAATTCCTAAAAAATAAATACAATAACATTACCCCAATAATAAAAGTAATGATGTTTACAAAATGCCTTATGGAAGCACCTTTTACCTGGCAATCTACTTCGTTAAATACACCATCATCATTGATGTCTTCTTCAACATCATTCACCTTATTTCCATTGGTGTCCCAGCATTGCGCAGGGTACAATCCGTCTTTGGGATAAGCACCAATAAATTCTTGTTCAATGGCAAAACTTACAACTGATAATGGTCTGTAACGACCTCCTGCTAACTGATCAGTAGCATTCATACGGCGGTAAAAACTTTCGTACGCATCTTTAGTCATAATTCCCTTAATGCCTTTTATCCCTTTTATAACATGGTCATTTTGGTGTATAATAATTCCATCATCCAATGCGTATTCGTTATGCAAAGAAGTTAAATTAAAGATCAACCCTAAAAGGATGATGACAATAAAAGGAGTGATTTGATTTTTGAAAGGAAAAAAATGAAAAGTATTGGTTAACTCTTTAAAGATAGGTTGTTTGGTACTTACCGTTTGTTTTGCCATAAATAATTAGGGTTATTATACAAATATACTTAAATCTTCAAAAAAATGATTTGTGAGATTAAAAAATTAGTTAAAAAACAGTAAATTGCTCTGTAATACCTAATGGATAAGCCTTTTAAATTATACATAATTTTTATCAGCGCGCTTCTGAGCGCCCTTATTGGTTTTTTTATTTTTCAAAACAAAAGCCTTACTACCCAACAACTAGCGTCAAGGGCAGAGCAAAACCTCCATCAAAAAGAAACAATTGCAAAGGCAAATCTAGATCTTTTGGCTGAATCCTTAAAAACAATAAAGCCCAAAGATCTTTTTTTGAGTTACCATGGAGCCATTGGCGACCTTTATAAAAACGAAGGAATTGCGGTTTATGTGTATTATCACGATAGTTTATGTTTTTGGACAGACAATCAGCCTGCGGTTGACATGAATGCTTATACCAACGAAACCAATGTTCAACTGATAAAAATCCGAAATGGTTGGTATGAATACATCAAACAAAAAGATTCAGTAAAAAATGATTACACGCTTGTAGCCCTAATATCCATAAAGCCCGAATTTGATTTCGAGAACCGCTATCTTAACAATCGTTACGCCGATTGGCTTCGTTTGCCGGAAGGTTCTAAATTAGTTAACCCGGTTAATTTTTTGAAACATGCTGTAAAATCAAAATTCGGCCCCCCTTTATTTGAAGTTTACAGGAGCGATGGACTTCACATGAGTAGCCGCTACATTACCTATGCATGTTTTTTTTATGTGGTTTCTTTTTTGCTTTTTCTGGCCTTGCTGTTTCTGGTTTTAAGACGCAGACTAAGAAATGAATGTATTTTCATTGCGGTGTTTGCTGCTTGTTGTATTGTCATCCGAACTATGATGATTTGGTTTAAAATCCCGGCAGTATTTTATTTCAGTTCTTTATATGACGCAAAATTATTTGCGGATGCATCGTCTTTTTATTTTTCTTTTTTAGGGGATGTACTCATTAATAGCGGCCTGATATTTTTACTGGCTATCATGCTGTATAAATCAACCTATGTATTGATTTTAAAAAATAAAGTAATTGAAGGCGGATTGATTATTACATCGCTTCTTTTTTTAACGGCTTTCTCAATACAAATCAGGTTATTGATCTATAGTTTAGTAAATAACTCTACAATCTCTTATAACATCAACGAGCTGTTTAATTTTAGTATTTATAGTTTAACTGCTTTGTTATGCGTAGGGTTGCTGGTATTTTCTTTTTATTTATTCCTGGAAAAATTTATAATTTATTTACTTCAACGAAAATTATTTCCGCCTTTTCTTTTAGTGTTCTTATGTGCACTCGTACTCATCGCAAATTTATTTTGTGAAAAATATGGCGTATGTGTTCAGGAATATAACTGGCCAGTATGGTTGGTCCTTATTTCATATTGTCTCAGAAAATTTAAGGCATCCTATAATTTCATAAATATCGGTGTGATTGTACTTATAGCAACTTTTATCGTGTCTTCACTGTTTAGTAATTATGAGCAGGTAAATAAAAAACAAACGTTTGAAGCATTATCATTGAGCTTGACAGACAGGCAGGATGTGATCGCGGAAAATGAGTTCAATAAGATCAGCGCTTCCATTAAATCAGACCTACAGTTAAAAAATTTGTTAACGCTGTT
>JANPOX010000304.1:0-7438 GCA_031428235.1 Bacteroidia bacterium
GTGACCAGGACCTTCAATCATAGTTTGTATGTCATGTTTCCATGCTATTTTCGTTAACTCTCCTAAAGTTTCTAATTCTGCAAACTGTGCTGCATCGTTAGCATCAGCAATAGAACCCGGACGTAAACCATCTCCTAAAGAGAAAGCAACATCATAAGCTTTCATAATCTCACAAATGTCTTCAAAGTGTGTGTACAGGAAATTTTCTTTATGATGAGACAAACACCATTTTGCCATGATTGAACCGCCACGGGAAACAATTCCAGTCATACGTTTTGCAGTTAAAGGAATGTAACGTAATAATACTCCGGCGTGAATGGTAAAATAAGAAACGCCTTGTTCGGCTTGCTCAATTAATGTATCTCTGAAAATTTCCCAGGTCAGGTCTTCAGCTTTACCATTTACTTTTTCCAAAGCCTGGTAAATAGGAACTGTCCCAATTGGCACCGGTGAATTACGAATAATCCACTCGCGGGTTTCATGAATATTTTTCCCTGTTGAAAGATCCATGATCGTATCAGCGCCCCAACGACAAGCCCATACTGCTTTTTCTACTTCTTCCTCAATACTGGAAGTAACAGCAGAGTTACCAATATTAGCATTGATCTTCACTAAAAAGTTACGGCCAATAATCATTGGTTCACTTTCTGGATGGTTAATATTGTTCGGTATAATGGCACGGCCACAGGCGATTTCATCGCGCACAAATTCAGGAGTGATGAAACCTTTTGGCAAGTTTGCGCCAAAGCTTTCTCCAGCATGTTGCTGCGATAAATTTTCGTATTGTCCGTTTAGCTGTGCTTTTAAAAGATCGTTCTTTTGATTTTCGCGAATGGCAATATATTCCATTTCCGGAGTGATAATTCCTTTTTTAGCATAGTAAAGCTGCGAAACGTTATACCCTTCTTTTGCTCTTAATGGCTTTTTAATATGTTCAAAACGCAATGCGTCCAGTGAGTGATCATCTCTTCTGTCTTTACCAAAATCAGAACTTACGGAATCCAATTGTTCCACATCATTCCTGTCAAGGATCCATTGTTCGCGGATCCTTGGCAATCCCTTTTTGATATCCACAACAATAGAGTCATCTGTAAAAGCTCCTCCTGTATCATAAACCGTTACCGGTGCATTATGTTCAGTTTGTCCGTTAGCCAATTTAGTAGGTGATAATATAATTTCGCGCATAGCTACTTTTATATTATGAATCTTACCTTCTACATAGATTTTTTTCGATCCGGAGATAGCTCCTGTAGAAATGGTTTGTTGTTCAGGTTTTTTTTCTGATTTGCTCATGTTATGTGTTTTAATTTTTTAGTTTCCCGCAGATTCCGCAAATTATCGCAGATTTATTTTTTACTTTAATTGTCATATTACATCATTATCAAATTGCCACATTAATTATCCTCCTTGTGTTGCTTTAATGATTAAAATATGATCGTTCGATTTAATAAGATGATTTTCCCACTGAGATTTTGGGATTACTGTTTCGTTAACAGCAACAGCCACTCCTTTTTGCTGATCGCCTAATTGCGAAAAGACAATTTTATAAAGAGAAGTATTCTCAGAAACTGAATGCGTTTTGTCGTTGAGTGTAATTTCCATTCCAAATAAATTATGCTTTAGGAATGGCGCCAAGATGGTAGCCGAAACTTTTCCCTTCGTCAGTACTAACTGTATCAGGTTCAACGGGTATGATCTCAGTCCTTATCGGACACCCCTAAAGTGCAGTAAATATAGCGATTTTATTTGGAATCCGACAGAAAATTCTTAGGGAGATTCGAAAAGATGATTTTGAAATTAGAGCTTTTTTGTGAGCGGCCAAATATTGTCTTTTACAATTGCAAAGAAACAATTAGCTGCTTTTTTTATCTGTTCAGAGTCTGTTTTTGGTATAGCGAATTCGGTTGTTTCATTAAAGACAATTTTTGAAAGTCCAAATTCTTTAAAATTATCGAGGTAATAAGAGTTGTTAAGGTCAACCAGGAAGTAAGCGGAATTTTTATCAATAGGTTCAAGTGTTATTGTTTTAACATAAACTTGTTTTTTAGTGGAAATGAGTAGTAATGATCCTTTTTTTCCAAACCCTAAATTATCCTTTACGATAATTTTCAGGTAGTTTTTTTTGTCTTGTTTTATAAATTGAACCTGGTAATTGTTTTTAATTTTTACTTCAATCATCTCAACGACTTCCTTTATTTTTGGAGAGAGTAAAGCACTTGAGTCTTGTTTTAGCTGAAATTCACAAGAAGATTGCCCAAAGCTGGTAAGTGATAAAATAAGCGAACAAATAAAAAGGATCTGTTTCATGTGTTGAATTTAATATTTATTATTTGTCACATGGTATAGTCATACTTTTTAGTTGCTTTATGCTTTTGGAGTATGACAATTTCATAATTTTACTTTTTCTTGTTAAATAAAAAAGGATAAAGCATGATACCTTATCCTTTATAAAGTTTTTAATCCCTGATTATTTTTGTTTAAATCCAATTAAAATAACGGCACATCCTGATCCAGCATTTTTGTTTGCATCTAACTGAGCTTCAATTGTACACTCAAGTGTTGATTTTACTCTAAAATCCCAGTAAGGAGCATTCGAATAATTTTTATTAGTAAACAATAAATGGCGATCCTGATCGTAAATATTGAAGATCAGGTTACCGTCTGTTTTACCGCTACATGCTGCAATACGATACGTGGTTTCACCAAAAAAAGTAGTATGGAATTCAGCCATTTCCTCAGAGTTCAATAGCAATGAACGGTACGATTGTCCATCAGAAATAAATTGAGCTATAATATGTTTGGCGCATAAGCTTGCAATAGAATCGCATTGAGCTTTAGCGGAATTGGATAAACCAACAATAGATAAAATTAACAGGCCTTTATATAAATTCTTCTTCATGATTTAATAATAATTAAGATTTTGTATTAATGATTGCATCACGAATAGCAGTGATTTTGGCCGCTATTTGCTGTATTTGTTCTTTGCTGATTGTTATTTCAGTAGTACTATTAATGTACGTTATTTTTTTAGCCTCATCGGTAGTTGGTTCAACAAAATTATATTTTGCAGAAATGCCTTCGTAAATTTTAGATAACTCTTCTAATTGTTTAGATAATTCTCCTGCGTCTGGTAAATTGTGAGATTTGATCAATTCAATAATACTTCCTAAAGCCTGTTTTTGTTCAGCAATACGGTATTTGATCTCATCAGTTGGTTTTTTGTTATAAGCTACAATTGAAAAATTCATACTTTCAATCCAGCCACCTGTTAAGATAAGACTGCTGATCTCAGTACGTTTATTAGTTTTTAAATACGAATCACTTGCTCTGTAAGCAAGGCCAACTAATACCAACATACTATCTTTATTGGAGATATTATCGCTGATGCGTCTCATTGTTGTTTGATCAAATGCTGAAGAAACCCCTATCTTATCAGCTAATGTTTTAACTGCCCCAAGGTATCCAATAGCATCCTGAGTTTGGTTATACATACTTACATAGCCTAGGTCTGCACCGTAAATCCCTAAATTTAAAGATCTGGAATAATCAGAAACATATTGACCGTTTTTATTACCGGCATTTAAAATTGATTTATCGTAAGCAACGCCTGATTTTAGAATCAATAGGGCTGTCTGCATTGGAGAAGGAACACTGAATAATTTTCCACCAACATTTAAAGCAACCGCTTTAACAGTATCGGTATCGGGCAAATCATCTCCTGTTTCTTCGTTAGCCTTTGGGCCTCCGCAAGAAGAAATTAACATAGAAGCTAAACCAAGAGCAATTACTTTAGTGTTTAACTTTAGATTTTTAATGTTCATCGTCATAATTTAATTGTTTGTTGCTAAAAAACCTATGCAAGTAAATAATTTTTAACGACATAGCCAAATAATAATTCCATTCATTTATCGACAATTCCCTTTAAATCCCCAATGCTTCTTCAATATATTTAAAAGTAGAGAGAATCTCTGGTTTACCGTCAATTTGTGCCACATCATGCTCAAAATGAGCAGAGGGTTTTCCATCTGCGGTTAAAATTGTCCAGCCATCTTTTAACTGTTTAATATTTCTGGTTCCCATATTAATCATGGGTTCAATGGCAATTACCATTCCATCCTTAATTTTAGGGCCATCACCACGTTTTCCATAATTTGGCACTTCAGGGTCTTCATGCAGTTTTTTTCCGAGGCCATGACCAACTAATTCTCTTACGACGCCATATCCGTTTTTTTCTGCATGCTGCTGAATGGCAAAGCCAATATCTCCAATACGATTGCCAGTTTTAAATTGTTCAATCCCTATGTACAAACATTCTTTGGTTACGTCGAGTAATTTTTGGACTTCAGGTTTTATCTGGCCAACACTAAATGTATAAGCATGATCCCCAAAATATCCGTTTTTAATAACCCCACAGTCTACGGAAATAATATCACCATCTTGCAGTGGCGTTTCGTTCGGAATACCATGTACCACAGAGGCATTTAACGACATGCAAAGTGTATTTGGAAAGCCGTACATTCCTTTAAAAGCAGGCACGCCGCCATTATCACGAATGTATTCTTCCGCTAGTTTATCAAGGTATAAAGTAGTAACACCCGGCTTAATCTCTTTGGCAATAATTCCTAAAGTGCGCGAAACACTAAGAGCCGATTCACGCATTATTTCTATTTCTTCCCGGTTTTTTAAAATGATCATTTGCCGAATAGTTTTTGGAAAAATGTTTTTTCCTGTTTGTAATTGTTATGAGCTTCCGGATTTTTTACCATGTGTTTAAATTCTCCGCCATCCGGATGTAGTATTTGCCAGGTAGTGCTCCACCCTAAAAATCCGCCAACATTTCGATCGTCAATAAAAATATCAACATTTAGTTTTCTTGGAGTATCTTCTGTAATAATTTCTTCCGGATAATTTTTATTAACGGCATAAAATTCTACACCATTTTTTTTACAGTATTCAACCGCTTCATCCAATAAGGAGCCCGTGCGATAGGTGAATAATATTAACTTGTGTCCTTTTTTTTGTAACTCTTTTATCGTGGCAAATGCAAACAACATTTCTTTGCCGATCCTCGGATAATCATGTTCTACAATGGTTCCGTCAAAATCGATGGCAATTGTTTTGCTTCCGTTATTTATAAATTGTTGTTCCATTTTAAAGATTCTCGGCTTTTAAAACTTTTAAATTAGTATCTAATTCATAATGACGAGGAACAGCTGTCCCGATTTCAAATTCGAGTATTTGTTCCGGCGACATATTTTCAAGATACATAATTAATGCCCTTAAACTGTTACCATGAGCCGCTATTACGATATTTTTACCTTCTTTTAATTTAGGTTCTATCTCTGATTTAAAATATGGGATAACTCTATCTGCTGTATTCTTTAAGCTTTCACCGTTTGGAGGAGCAATATCATAACTTCTTCTCCAGATCTTAACCTGTTCTTCACCGAATTTTTTTGTAGTTTCAGTTTTATCCAAACCCTGTAAATCTCCATACATACGTTCGTTCAAAGCCTTATCAAAGGTTGTTGGTACATTAGGTTGATTAGCTACTTCAAGAGCTAACTTTAAAGTATTCTGTGCTCTCTTCAGATCAGATGCATAAGCCAGATCAAACTTGAAAGTTTTTAATTTTTCTCCAGCATTTTTCGCTTCCTGAATTCCTTTTTCCGTTAATTCAACATCTACCCAACCGGTAAATTTGTTTTCTAAATTCCAGGTGCTTTGTCCGTGACGAAAGATGATTAAAGTACTCATATTGATAGTCTAAAGTTTTTATTATTTTTAGTTATTGATTACGAATAAAAATTCGAATATACGAATCAAACGAATGCTGTGTTTTGAGTTTGGATTGAAACAATTCAAAACACGGATTCGTATATTCGTATAAATTCGTAATCATATATTGTTTTTGATTAATATGCTCTTGCAAATAAAACACGCTGAGTGCTTGGTTTACCACTATAAATGCAAGCGCCAGCTTCCTGTTCATTATTTAAAGGGATACATCGGATGGTTGCTTTTGTTTCTTCTTTTATTTTTTCTTCTGTTTCTGAAGAGCCATCCCAGTGTGCTAAAATAAATCCGGTTTTTTCATCCAGTACTTTTTTAAATTCTTCGTAGGAATCTACTTTAGTTGTTAACGCTTTATTACGTGCTTTGGCATTATTAAATAAGTTTAACTGTATCTCATTCAACAGATTTTCAATTAACGTTTCTATTCCTTCAATACTCACTGTTTCTTTTTGCAGGGTATCTCTGCGGGCAACTTCCACAGTTGCGTTGGCAAGGTCTCTTTCTCCTATGGCAATACGCACAGGAACTCCTTTCAATTCATATTCAGCAAATTTCCAGCCCGGCCGATGCGAATCTCTGTTATCATATTTTACAGAAATACCTTTTGCCTGTAATTTATCTTTGATTGCATTAGCGGATTCAGATACTTTTAATAATCCTTCATCACCTTTATAAATAGGAACAATTACAACTTGTATTGGCGCTAATCTTGGAGGAATCACTAAGCCTTTATCATCACTATGGCTCATCACCAAAGCTCCCATTAAACGCGTTGATACACCCCAGGAAGTGGCCCAAACGTATTCCTGTTTATTATCTTTGGTTACATATTTTACATCAAATGCTTTTGCAAAATTCTGTCCTAAAAAGTGGGATGTTCCTGCCTGCAGAGCTTTTCCATCCTGCATTAATGCTTCAATGCAATAAGTGTCATCTGCTCCTGCAAATCGCTCATTCTCTGTTTTTATTCCTTTTACAACCGGCACTGCCATCCAGTTTTCAACAAAGTCGGCATATACATCCAGCATTTGTTTTGTTTCAATAATAGCTTCTTCTTTGGTAGCATGTGCCGTATGCCCTTCCTGCCAAAGGAATTCAGCAGTTCTTAAAAATAAGCGGGTACGCATTTCCCAACGTACAACATTGGCCCACTGATTCACTAAAATAGGCAGGTCACGGTACGATTGAATCCAACCTTTATAAGTGTTCCAGATAATAGCTTCACTGGTTGGACGCACAATTAATTCCTCTTCCAACTTAGCTTCAGGATCAACTATTAATTTTCCTTTATTATTAGGATCTGTTTTTAAACGGTAATGAGTAACGATGGCACATTCCTTTGCAAAACCTTCTGCATTTTTTTCTTCCGCTTCAAATAAACTTTTTGGAATAAATAAAGGAAAATATGCATTCTGATGTCCGGTATCCTTAAACATTTTATCTAGTGCTTTTTGCATGTTTTCCCAGATTCCATAACCATAAGGCTTTATTACCATACACCCTCTTACGGCTGAATGGTCTGCCAAATCTGCTTTTACCATTCCGCAGCAGATCGCTTATACCAACAGTGCCAAAATGCGGTTGAAACATTTTTCCGTCGGTTGGAGAAAATACCTGAAAGGAACTTTTGAAATGGAAAAAG
>JANPOX010000305.1:0-1560 GCA_031428235.1 Bacteroidia bacterium
ATTATCAAACATGACATTTTCGCATCAAATGATTCGGTTGTTTTTTTGCGAGCAATTGTATAGAGGCTTTTCTATTTTGAAGAATGAGAAGTATCATCAGGAATAGAAAATTGTCCCGCAGATTTCGCAGATGAACGCAGATAAAAAAGAGTGAATTCTAACGAAAACACTCTTTTAATTTTTTTAATACATTTTGCTAATAAAAAATCCGCGAATATTTGCGCTATCTGCGGGACATAATTTTATTTCCTTGCCATTACTTTTTTAACAGCATCAATTATATTTATTGTATCCAAACCGTATTTAGTCATTAACTGATCCGGTGTTCCACTTTCGCCAAAGCTATCATTTACTGCCACAAATTCCTGCGGTGTTGGTGTATTACGTGATAACAACTGAGCAACGCTATCTCCTAAACCACCATTCATTTGATGTTCTTCCGCTGTTACCACACATTTTGTTTTAGCAATTGATTTTAAAATCGCTTCGTCATCCAAAGGCTTGATCGTATGTATATTAATGATCTCAGCAGAAATACCCATCTCCGCTAATTTCTCTCCAGCTTCAATAGATTTCCATACCATGTGCCCTGTAGCAATAATGGTGACATCTATTCCTTCATTTAGCATGATCGCTTTTCCTATTTCAAATTTTTAATCAGCAGGTGTAAAGTTTGGAACAACAGGTCGGCCAAAACGTAAATAAACCGGACCTTCATAATCGGCAATGGCGATGGTTGCCGCTTTAGTTTGATTATAATCGCAAGGATTGATCACGCACATGTGAGGTAACATTTTCATTAAACCAATATCTTCCAGTATTTGGTGAGTAGCTCCATCTTCTCCTAAAGTTAAACCGGCATGCGAAGCGCAGATTTTTACATTTTTTCCTGAGTAAGCAACACTCTGACGAATTTGATCATATACACGACCCGTACTGAAATTAGCGAAGGTTCCTGTGAAAGGAATTTTTCCGCCAATGGTTAAACCGGCAGCAATGCCAATCATGTTTGCCTCAGCAATACCAACCTGAAAAAAACGGTCAGGGATTTCTGCTTTAAAACCAACCATTTTTAATGAGCCAATTAAATCAGCGCATAATGCCACGACGTTAGGATTCGTTTGACCTAATTGTTGCAATCCTGCTCCAAAACCTGAACGGGTGTCTTTCTTTTCTGTGTATGGATATTTTTTCATAGTTGTATGTTTTTATCAGTCTATTGTTTAGCTTCTCGACTCCGCTCGAAGTGACAAGGTTAATTTAGTTTTACGTTTGTTGTCACCGCTGATGTGACAATGAATTTTCTTTCGATCGTATTGATTGTTTGTTTAGTGTTTTCGTACCTGAATTCCATTTTATAATTTCCCGGTTGAAGGTAAATAATTTCATTTTGTAAACCTGCATTCAAATTACATACCCACAGCATTTTTTTACCATCATCTGCAAAAATACTTCCTGATCCCGTTCCACCTTTTACAATATAAACGTTTCCGGAAGTCGGCACTTTGATTGTGTTTGTAGTACTTTGCTGAATTTCCACATCATTTAACCTAATGCGCG
>JANPOX010000306.1:0-11319 GCA_031428235.1 Bacteroidia bacterium
ACAATACCTTTTAACGATGCAGTATTTAGCTACCATGACCGATGAGCAAACATTGGTGTTGTACAGTGGTCATCCGATGGGATTATTTCCATCACATAAAGATGCGCCACGAGTTGTTGTAACAAATGGAATGATGATTCCTAATTATAGCAAGCCGGACGACTGGGAAAAATTCAACGCGTTAGGAATCATCATTCCGTTTGTTACAACAACTCGTGGCGCATCTTTATGTGAAGGAAATAATCCCATCGGATGACCACTGTACAACACCAATGTTTGCTCATCGGTCATGGTTGCTAAATACTGCATCGTTAAAAGGTATTGTGCCCAGTTTTGAAATACCGAACCATTTCCACCGTAAGTGATCAATTCATGGGGGTGTTGCGCTACAGCATAATCCAGGTTGTTGCTCAGCATATGCATGATTGCTGCTGCCTGAATAGATTGATGAGGATAATCATGAATTGGACGCGCAAAAATTTTATAATCCGGACGAAAACGGTACATATAAATGCGTCCGTATGTTTTTAATTCTTCTGCAAATTCTTTTGCTAAAACGGCATGATGTTCAGGTTCAAAATAACGCAATGCATTTTGGATGGCTAATTTTTTTTCTTCAGTATTTAAACTATCCTTGCGTTTTGGAGCATGGTTGATTGTGCTTTCGTATGCTTTTGGTTGAGGTAAATTTGAAGGAATTCCCTGTAATATATGTTGTTGAAATTGTTTTAATTCCATGTTTGTGCAATAATAATTATTGATTAATTTGACGTGTTGAATTTACAGGATTTTTTTAAACTTTCAGTCAGATTCACGTTTTAATATATGATGGAAAAAGTGATATTATTTTGGTTCAGAAGAGACCTTCGCCTTGAAGATAATGCGGGACTGTATTATGCTTTGAAAGAAAACAAAAAAGTTCTGCCGATATTTATTTTTGATCAGCATATTTTAAATCGGATTGAAGATAAAAAAGATGCAAGAGTGGAATTTATTCATACCGCAATTGAGAATTTAAACTTGCAATTGAAAGAATTGGGATCGTCGTTAAAAGTGTTTTATTCAACCCCCGAGAAGGTCTTTAAAGAATTAATAAAAGAATATGACATTCAAAGCGTTTATATAAACCATGATTACGAGCCTTATGCAAATGAGCGAGATGCAACTATTAAGTTGTTTTTCGAAAAAAGAAAAATTGAATTTAAGAGCTACAAAGATCAGTGCATTTTTGAAAAGTCAGAGGTGACTAAAGATGACGGTAAGCCCTATTCTATATTTACACCCTACAGCAGGAAATGGAAAGCAAAGCTCAATGATTATTTTGTAAAACCATATCCTAATAAAAAATATTTTAAAAATTTCATTAAAACAAAATCCTTTGCGATTCCTAAACTCGAGGAAATGGGATTTATAAAATCTACATTAAAAGTTCCCTCTAAAACAGTTAGTAAATCTATCATCATTAATTATAAAGAACAACGGGATTTTCCGGCTGTGAATGGAACTAGCAGATTAAGTGTGCATTTGCGTTTTGGATCGGTGAGCATCAGGGCGCTCGCAAAACAAGCTATGTTGTTAAACGAAACTTGGTTAAATGAATTAATCTGGAGGGATTTTTACATGATGATACTTCACCATTTTCCACACGTTGCTCATAACTCTTTTAAACCTGCCTATGATAAGATAGAGTGGAGAAATAATGAAAAGGAGTTTACTGCCTGGTGCGAAGGAAAAACGGGTTTCCCAATAGTGGATGCCGGAATGCGTGAATTAAACGCGACTGGTTTTATGCATAATCGTGTACGAATGATTGTAGCCAGTTTTTTAGTGAAAGATTTGTTGATTGATTGGCGATGGGGTGAAGCTTACTTCGCACAAAAATTATTGGATTTTGATTTAAGCGCCAATAACGGTGGCTGGCAATGGGCTGCAGGAAGTGGTTGTGACGCCGCACCTTATTTCAGGGTTTTTAATCCAACGGAACAGATTCGGAAATTTGATCCCAAATATGAATACATTAAAAAATGGATTCCGGAATTGAATACGGCAAAATATCCATCACCAATAGTTGATCATGCAGCGGCGAGGTTAAGAGTATTGAGAGTTTATAAGGAAGCGCTTTCAGAAAAAAGGCAAACAACATTGTTTTAGTTTGGGAACACAAGGCTTATACACGCGCCCCCTTGATTTTTAAAAACTATTTTGGCATCGATTTGATCAGCCAATGACTCAATGAGGGACAATCCTAATGCCGTTTCTTTTCTGGCTGCAGTATTAGAAAAACCAACCCCGTTATCCGTTAAACATATCTGGACACGATCATAAATTAGCTGCATTTTTAGGTTAATAAGTGGTTTTTTAGAAGGGTCTAGGAAAGCATGTTTTAATGAATTGGTAATTGCTTCATTTATAATTAAACCAATAGGAACAGCCTTAGTAATTTCTATTTCTACTTTATCAAGTTCTTCAGTAATTTCAACTTCTTTTGAATTTACTGGAAAGCTTTTAACTACTTCGTGAACCAGTTCGGATAAATATAATTTTAAATTAATTTTTGAAAGATTATCTTTTTTATACAAGCGCTCATGAACCATAGCGATGCTCATTACTCTGTTTCGCGATTCAACCATCATTTGTCTTGATTCTTCGCAGGGTGCCTTTTCAGTTTGTAAATTCAAGAGGCCTGTGATGATAGCAAGATTATTTTTTACGCGGTGCTGAATTTCTGCGAGTAAAACATCTTTTTCTTTAAGAGAATGTGAAATGGCAATTTGTGCTTTATGTTCATTGTGCAATAAAGCCATCGCTTCATTACTTTGATGGTTAATTAATTTTACGACCAGGTAAACCAAAATTATCGTTACAAAAAAGGCAACGATATTATTATAAACCAAAAGTGTAGCATTGTCTTCTGCAGTAATCGTTTCATTTTTCAACGAAGGAATATCAATTGCCCACGAACCAATAAAACTTACTATTGTGATCGCAAAGAAAACAACAGTCCTTGTATTAGGGATTGTAGGGTTATGAAGAAGTGCGACGCAAAAAATAATTGGAAAATAATATAAATAATTACCTACGCTGTCAACATACTGCTGACATAAAACAAAAATGGTGAGATTGATAGTAATTACAAATACAGAAGTAGCAATATTGTAAAGCCTTCTATAATTAAAAAACAAGGTCAAAAAGGAAGAAACCGCTGAAAATATAACGGAAGTGGTAGCATAATCACCATTGATAAAAAAAACAGTAAAAACGCCAAGGAATAAACCAAAAATGGCGATCAGTGAGAAAAGATTAATAATTCTTGCCTCCCGTTTTTGGTAAAACTCCATTTCGGGTTTTACACCCAGATTTATTAAATTTCCAAAAACCATCAGATCAATATAGTGCGATTAAGGTTTTCAAGATAAACATTTTTTCTAAAAACAAAAGCTTACATATTTATATGTACTTAAACGATTTAGTTAAAAATTGATTAATGTTTAAACTACCATATTCACTATCTTCTTATGAACCACGATTACTTTCTTAGGTTGCTTGCCTTCTAATAGTTTTAGTGTTTGCTCATTGTTCATCACTTCGGATTCCACTTCCTGCACAGTTAATGTAGCGGGTAATTCTATAGTGAATTTTAATTTACCGTTCACTGAAATAGGATAGTTAATGCTGTCATCCACTAAATAGGCTTCATTAAAATCAGGAAAGGTAACAGTAGATATACTTTCATTATGGCCTAATTGTTTCCAAAGTTCTTCGGCAATGTGTGGTGCGTATGGCGACAAACAAATCAATAAGGGTTCAAGGATTGCTCTTTTATTACATTTCGCATCGGTTAGTTCATTGACACAGATCATAAAATTACTGATAGAGGTATTAAAAGAAAAACGTTCAATGTCTTCTGTAATTTTTTTAATGGTTTTGTGAAGTGTTTTTAATTCACCTTTAGAGGCCTCATCATTAGAAACTACAAATGATCCGGATGCATAAAACAATTTCCAAAGTTTCTTTAAGAAGCCGTGCACGCCAGTAATTCCATTCGTATTCCACGGCTTGCTTTGTTCCAAAGGACCCAAGAACATTTCATATAAACGCAAAGTATCTGAACCAAATTTTTCGCCAATGTCATCCGGTGTAACCACATTGTATTTTGATTTGGACATTTTTTCTACTTCGGCACCGCAGATGTATTTGCCATCTTCTAAAACGAACTCAGCATTTTTAAAATCATCTCTCCATTTTTTAAATGCTTCAATATCCAAAACGTCGTTATTTACAATACTCACATCAACGTGTAATGCAGACACTTCAAAATCATTTTTTAATCCGTTAGAAACTAATTTGTTTTCTCCATTCACTCTATAAACAAAATTACTTCTACCCTGTATCATCCCTTGATTAATCAACTTCTTCGCTGGCTCATCAATGTCAATGTATCCAAGGTCTTTTAAAAATTTGGTCCAGAAGCGCACATACAATAAATGGCCGGTGGCGTGCTCGCTACCGCCAATATACAAATCAACTTGTTTCCAATAATCTGTTAACTGCTTGCTCACAAACTCACCACTGTTTTTTGGATCCATGTATCTCAAAAAATACCAACTGCTTCCTGCCCAACCCGGCATGGTGCTATGCTCGTAATCAAATTCCCCTTTGTATTTCCAGGATGAAGACGCTCTTGCTAATGGTGGTTCGCCATCTTCGGTAGGTAAATATTTATCTACTTCAGGCAATACCAAAGGCAATTCATTTTCTTCGAGTGCATAAGGAATATCATTTTTGTAATAGATCGGAATTTGTTCTCCCCAATAACGCTGGCGGCCAAACACCGCATCGCGCAAGCGGAAATTGACTTTTCCTTTTCCTAATTGCTTTATTTCAATTTCCTGGATCGCTAATTTTACAGCGTCTTTTACCTGTAAACCATTTAAAAAATCGGAATTAATTAAAATACCTTCTTTGGCATCATATGACCCTTCGACTCCGCTCAGGGTGACATCTGAAGTGCCTTTCACTACCTCTAAAATAGGTAACCCAAAATGTTTCGCAAAACTATAATCTCTTGAATCATGAGCAGGAACTGCCATAACCGCACCGGTACCATAACCGGCTAATACATAATCACCGATCCAGATTGGAATTTGTTTTCCAGTGAATGGATGTTCTACATAAGAACCTGTGAACACTCCTGTAATTTTATTAATATCCGCCTGACGTTCACGCTCGCTTCTGTTTTTTGCTTGCGTTACGTAAGCCTCAACCGTTGCTTTATTTTCAGAAGTAGTTAGCTCTGCTACTAATTCATGTTCAGGTGCCAGTGTTACAAATGACACACCGAATACTGTATCAGGTCTTGTTGTAAATACTTCTATGTATTTGTCACCCTGAGCGGAGTCGAAGGGCTGAATTGTAAACTTCAAACTTGTTCCTTCACTTTTCCCGATCCAGTTACGTTGCGCTTCTTTCAAGCTGTCTGTCCAGTCCAATGTATCCAAACCATTTAATAAACGCTGAGCGTATGCTGAAATTCGCATGCTCCATTGCTTCATCAGTTTTCGCTCTACGGGATGTCCACCACGCTCACTCACACCATCCTTAATCTCATCATTTGCTAATACAGTTCCCAATGCAGGACACCAGTTCACGTAGGCTTCGCCTAAGTAGGCGATACGATAGGCCATTAAAATATCGGATTGTTCTTTTTCTGAAAAGTTTTTCCATTCGGTTGCAGAAAATGATTGGATTGATTCTTCGCAGCAGGCTTTCACTTTTTTATTTCCGTTCAGTTCAAATTCTGAAATTAGTGTGGAAATATTTTCTGCTTTATCAGTGGCTTTATTATACCAGGAATTAAAAATCTGTATAAAGATCCATTGTGTCCATTTGTAGTATTCCGGATTTGATGTTCTTACTTCTCTGTCCCAGTCAAACGAAAACCCTATTTTATCTAACTGTCTGCGATATACTGCAATGTTATTTTCAGTCGTAATTTTTGGATGCTGCCCTGTTTGAATAGCATACTGCTCCGCCGGTAAGCCAAAGCTATCGTAACCCATCGGGTGTAATACATTAAAACCTTTATGTCGTTTATAACGTGCAATAATATCTGAAGCGATATAACCTAATGGATGACCAACATGTAAACCGGCACCGGAAGGATAGGGGAACATATCCAACACAAAATATTTTTCTTTGGTTGAATCGTCTTTTGCCGCAAAGGTTTTATTTTTTGCCCAATAGGCCTGCCAGTTATTTTCTATCTCTTTAAAATTGTATTCCATGGGTCGTTGGATTAGCGAGGTGTAAAGATAGGATTTACGGGCAATGGTACAAGCGGTTTTACGTGAGTAGTAGTATGAGTCATAAAATTTGGGCGTGTCCCGCCAGCTGGCGGGCCGGGCTTTTTGTTTCAAGTCCTCGCCATTCGTACCTCATGGCTACGGGCTTTCCACTGCAATCCCTTACGCAGATAGGGAGTCAGTCTCAGAATTTATTTCAAAAGTAAATTTGTTAGTCCTTGAAGAGTATTATTCTTTAATAATTTTATATTGCTTTTGAAAATGCGGAATTCTCACATCGATAAAATAAATTCCCGGAGCCATATTTTGCAGATTGATTTTTTCAGAATTTGTTCCGGCTATGATTGTTTTTTGTAAAAGTAGTTTTCCGAAAACATCTTTTACTTCAATGGTTCCGGCATTTCCTGATGATTCGAAAGGAAAATAAATTGTGATGATATCTTTTGTAGGATTTGGTCCGAATGATGAGTAATTGTTGTTATCCAAAGAATTTACATTGGTATATATGCCGTAGGGAATAATTTCACCAAGTGTGTCACCACCATCAATGATAGTAGAAGTGCAAAAATATTCTTCTGACTCAAATGCTGGAAAGAACTTATTTACGTTTCCATATCCCTCAATAAATGTTTCACCTACCCCACCATTATAGCTTGAGTTAAAATCTTTGGCATAATACACTTCTGTATTTTGCGAGGATTGTGTGTAATAAAAATTACTATAATTATCTTTACGCTCTCTTAAATAACCAGAAAAACAAGAATAACCATAAGTTTTATAGAAGTGGTTATTTGATGTTTTTCCAAATCTAACAACGTAGAAATTTTGATACAAACCAGTTTGAGGCATTATTAATTGATTATTATAGATACTCTCATTCCCAAAATAGTTGAAAGAGGTCGCAACATTATTATATGTATACGTATTAATTGGCTGCATTTGAAAGACACTAGGATTACTGAAAACACAAACAGGCTGAGGACCTCCTGAGGTAGTCCACCCACAATTCCCTGAGCAACCTTTTCTATCTTCAATATAAGAATTTGAAACAATAGTTCCAGTTAGAGATGAGGATAATGTAGTTCTTTTAGCGTAGTAATAAGCATCACAATGCGGGCCAGAACCGCTATATAAAGAAGTACTAGAATAGTAGCTTATAACATTTGGCTTTAAAGTATAAAAATCATAATTGTTAGGTACTTTTTCTCCATATAATGCAAACACATCATAACTGCTTTTATTTTCAATACCACGTAGTTTATAGTATTCATGTTGCCCAAACTTTGAAGGATATTTTATAATTCCAAATTGTTTTGAAATAATAATAGTATCGCTTGTACTTAATAAAATAATATTCACCGAATCACTCACTCCAAAATAATTTTTAAGATCTGCGCTTATTACATTGGCAGTAATGTTTCTGACAGTATTGAATACCCATGAATTACCAACAGATAAAAAACGGGGAATAATGTAATCACTGGTGTCACTTAATCGGCATTGATTATTTGAATACACAATTCGTCTTTGCATAAATTGAGGCTGATTGCTCATAATATAATTTGAATCAGCAACTCCTAGCTCAGGATAATAAAACCAGCAACTATCGCATTTAGTAGCAATTCTGTTTAAACTGTAAATAGTATCAGTGCCTTGTGTTAAAACACTATCTGCAAATATCACAACCGTAGTGTAGCTTTCGTTCTCTAAGGAATAATTGTAACGATAGTCTTTATTAAAAACAGACCAGTTTTGAGCACATACAAATCCCGTAATAGTAAAGAAGAATATTGTAATAATTGTTTTCATAGTTTAATAAAGATATGAAAATATTATTTAAGGAAATAAAGGTTAAAATTTTAAAGAAGAACCCGCGCAAGGGATGCAAACGAAAATACTTTTTTTGAGCAACAAAAAAAGATTGTAGTGACAGCCCGTTCCGGCTCCCGCCGAATGCGCCCAAAACATTCTACAAAATAAAAAATTAATACTTAATCCCCGAAACACCAATATTTTCAATGGGATGCCAGGTGGTTTTAATTTCCTGTAAGTCTGTTATAAAATAAGGGCCTTGTTGTTGTTCGTCAGCCCAGTTTTTGTTCCAGTTAAAAACACGCTTTACATTTAAGGAAGCATTTTCTCCAATGGTTTTAATAAAATCTTTTTCAGAGTTACAATTTATGATGGCATTCACATCCATGTGAGATGAAAAATGAGAATGCAATTCTTTACGATTACCGGTAACAATATTTACCACGCCACCTGGCACATCGCTCGTTGCAATGACTTCGGCAAAAGTGATTGAACAAGTTGGTTTACTCTCAGATGCTAATACAATGCAGGTATTTCCGCCCGCAATACATGGCGCAATAACAGAAACCAATCCTAATAAAGCTGTCGATTCGTCTGCCATAATTGCAACTACACCCATGGGTTCAGGCACAGAGAAATTAAAATGAGAAGATGCTACCGGGTTAACGGAGCTGAATATTTGTTGATATTTATCACACCAGCCGGCATAATAAACTAAACGATCAATACTTTGTTCAATTTCTTTTTTAGCAGCAGCAGCGGTATAGCCTAACTGTTTTAATTCTTCGAGAAATTGTTCTTTACGGCCTTCCAGCATTTCTGCTATACGGTATAAAATTTGTCCACGATTAAAGGCAGCCCTGGAACTCCACCCACTAAAAGCCCCACGTGCAGCTAGCACAGAATTTCTGAAATCTTTACGTGATGATAAACTAACGTTTACAGTCATGTTGTTTTTTAATTTTAAAGGGTAATAGCGGCCGCTTTCGGTACGAGGAAATTGTCCGCCGATAAATATTTTGTATGTTTTTAAAACTTCTATTCTTTCCATAATGTTTAACCGCAAAGGCCGCTGAGTTTTTTCGCTAAGAACGCAGAGAGATTTGCTTTTGTTTTATAAATTATTTACTACTCTTTTAATTCCATCTTTTACTTTCGAAACATTGAAGTTGATTAAAAAACCTAATTTCACCTTGCTTAATTTTAAATAGGTTAATACCTGTGCTAAATGAACATCGTTTAAGCCTTCGCATGCTTTTATTTCTACAATTACTTTATCTTCAACTATTAAATCTAATCGGTAACCCACTTCCAATCGTATCTCTTCATATATTATTGGTAAAGCTTTTTGTTTCTCAACCTTTAATCCCTCTTTCATTAATTCATAATACAAACATTCTTCGTATGCAGATTCCAATAATCCAGGACCTAATGCTGTATGTACTTTTATCGCAGATCCAATTATTATTTGTGACAATTCGTTTTCAATCATTTCTTTTGCGCTCTCTGCGTTTTTCTCTCTGCCTCTCTGCGGTTAAACTAAAACTTTAAATAAGGCATTAACCCATGTAATCCGCCTTCTCGCCCAAAACCACTTTCTTTATAACCACCAAACGGAGATGTTGGATCAAATTTATTGTATGTATTTGCCCAGATTACACCAGCGCGTAATTTAGAAGTCATGTTAAAGATGCGCGAGCCTTTGTCTGTCCAGACGCCTGCACTTAAACCATAAGGAATATTGTTCGCTTTTTCGATTACCTCTTCAATGGTACGGAAGGTTTGAATAGCCAATACCGGCCCAAAAATTTCTTCCTGTGAAATACGGTGAGATTGTGATGTGTTTAAAAATAATGTTGGGCGCACAAAAAATCCTTTCTTAGGAATAGAACAAGAACTTTGGTACATCTCTGCTCCGTCGTTCACGCCTATTTTTAAATACTCGTTAATTTTATTTAATTGCATTTTAGAATTGATGGCACCGATGTCAGTGTTCTTATCTAAAGGATCACCAACGATTAACGTCTCCAAACGGTCTTTTAATTTACGGATCACTTCATCTGCTACACTTTCCTGAACAAATAAACGAGACCCAGCACAACACACATGACCTTGGTTAAAGAAGATACCGTTGATGATACCTTCAACTGCCTGGTTGATCGGCGCATCTTCAAAAATAATGTTCGCTGCTTTTCCGCCTAATTCAAGCGTTAATTTTTTATCAGTTCCGGCAATCGCTTTCTGTATCCATTTACCAACACCGGTACTTCCAGTGAAAGCAATTTTATTAATGTCTTTATGATTTACCATAGCAGCACCAACCGGACCGTGGCCGGTAATGATGTTTACAACACCATCAGGTAATCCGCTTTCCTGGATAATTTCTGCTAATTTTAATGCTGTTAATGAAGTTGTTTCTGCAGGTTTTAAAACCACGGTATTACCAGTTGCTAATGCGGGAGCAATTTTCCATGCTGCCATTAATAAAGGAAAATTCCACGGAATTACTTGTCCGGCCACACCCAATGATTTTGGATTGCGATTAGGAAAAGCATATTCTAATTTATCGGCCCAACCAGCATAATAAAAGAAATGATTAGCCGCTAAAGGCACATCTATATCACGGCTTTCACGGATCGATTTACCACCATCTAACGTTTCGATAACTGACAACTCGCGGGCACGTTCCTGAATTAAACGGGCAATACGGTAGATATATTTTGCACGTTCTTTTGCAGGCATTTTGCTCCATGTTTTATCATAAGCTCCACGGGCTGCTTTCACAGCGCTATCTACATCTTTTTCATTTGCTTCAGCAATGCTTGATATTTTTTCTTCGGTGGCAGGATTAATGGTATCGAAATGTTTTCCCGAATTTGGTTTTACAAATTTACCATTGATGAATAAATCATATTCTTTCTTTAAACTGATATGATCGGTAGCTTCCGGTGCGGGAGCATATTTCCAATCGGTAAAGTATTCTAGTTTTTTAATTTCTTTTTTTGCCATTTGTGTTGTTGTTTAACCCGCTGAGGACGCTAAGTGTTTGCAGAGGTCGCAGAGGGATTAATATGTAATTTCTTTTCTTTTTTCTTTGTGGTCTTTGCGCATTGACTTTGACTCTTTGCGGTTATATTTTTTAATCTACAGAAATATAATCTTTGCTAAAGTAAACGCCTCTTGCTTCTTTTTCTAATTGTAAAAT
>JANPOX010000307.1:0-3056 GCA_031428235.1 Bacteroidia bacterium
ATTAAAATGGAAACTGACTACGTGAGTGGTTTACCAGAAAATATGGGTGGCAGCGGAGATCCATCTCCCGTAACAGCATACGGTGTTTACGTGAGTATGAAAGCCAGTGCTAAAGAAGCTTTTGGAAGCGATAGCTTATCCGGCAAAAAAGTTTTGGTTCAGGGTATCGGAAATGTGGGAATGCATTTAGTTGAACATTTGAGCAAAGAAGGCGCTAAAGTGTACGTGTATGATATTAGTGAAGAACGCATCAAAACGGCAGTAGATAAATACAAAGCAGAATTTGTTAATGCTGATAAAATGTTTGATCTGGATATTGACATCTATGCGCCTTGTGCATTAGGAGCAACAGTAAACGATGATACTTTATCAAAACTGAAATGTAAAGTAATTTGCGGTGCTGCAAATAATCAATTAGCTGACGAGAAAAAGCATGGCGACATGGTTTTACAAAAAGGTATTTTATATGCGCCAGATTTCGTTGTTAATGCCGGAGGTATCATAAACGTATATTATGAACTGGAAGGTTATAACAGGGAGCGCGCCATGGCTCACGCCGAAAAAATATATGGTACGACCTGGAATATTATTCAAACTGCAAAAACTCAGAACATACCAACTTATGTTGCTGCCAGTAAAATAGCAGAACAACGCATCGAAAGCATTGCGCGTATTAACGCGGTAATGTAAAACACTGTCACGCTGAGCGGAGTCGAAGCGACTTACTTGCCTTCAACTCCGCTCAGGCTGACAAAAAATATAATTTAACTAAATAAAATCTTACCCCTTTATCAATTATCTAATTTAATCCGTTCTTTATGCTAAACCGACGTTACCTCAGAATAAAAACCATGCAGACCCTGTATTCTTATTTTCAACAAGAAACAGCTGACGTAGGGTTTTATGAAAAAGAATTATTTAAGAGTTTAGATAAAATTTACGACCTCTACATTTATGTTCTTGTTTTATTTACCGATATGCATCATACGGCATTATTGGTAACTGAAGAAAATAAAAACAAACGCTTGCCAAGCAAAGAAGATCTTGAACCTAATCTGCGTTTTATTGAAAATGTAGTGCTCGTATCACTATCCAATAGCGAAGAGTTAAAAAAAGAAGTTGCCAACCGTAAAATTTCCTGGCAAAGTGATTTTGACCTTGTCCGCAAATTATATGCTGAATTAAGGATGACGGATCTTTATAAAGAATACATGGCTTCTCCAACTCCATCCGCTAAAGAAGACAAGCAGTTTTTAATTTCTGTAGCTACTGAGTTTTTATATGAGCATGAATTATTGAATCACCTTTTTGAAGAAAAGAATATTCATTGGGCTGATGATACATTTGGCGCATTCTCGATGGTTTCAAGAACATTTGAAAACTTTACCGGAAAAATCAATCTAGTTCCATTGTATAAGGATAAAGAAGATGATCAGAATTTTGTTTCCACCTTATTCAGAAAAACAATTGCAAGCGATAAAGAATACGACATCTTAATAGATGATAAAACCAAAAACTGGGAGTTAGAACGTATAGCTTCAATGGATGTGCTATTAATGAAAATGGCTTTGGCTGAATTCATGCATGTGAGTAATGTGCCGGTAAAAGTATCTTTAAACGAATATATTGATATTTCCAAAGAATACAGTACACCTAACAGTAAAATCTTTATTAATGGTGTATTGGATAAAATTATTGCCGATTTGAAACGTGATAATAAAATTCAGAAAACCGGAAGAGGTTTGATGGAAGGGAATTAGCAATTGTTAAAAACAAAAAAATAATTTGTTTATTAAAAAAACCACATTACATTTACAACGTCAAAATGAAAAACATTACTTTAAATAAATCTTGGTGGCCTTCATGTAAATACATGAATAGCTAAGTTTATTATATACTTATAAGGCATAACAAAAGCCCGCTGTTCATACAACAGCGGGCTTTTTGTTAACAATCACTTTAATAAAAAATTTAAACCAATGAAGATACATACACACATTAAAAAAATTCTGGCCGATACCAAAACTCCTGTTGGTCTGTATTTAGCTTTAAGAGATCATTTTCAAAGTCCGCTATTACTTGAAAGCTCAGATTACAATAGCAAAGACGGACACTATTCGTATATCTGTTTAAATCCTTTAGCGTCGATCATGCTAAAGAATAATATCATCAGAACTAATGTTAATGGAGTCATTACAAAAACGGCCATTAACTTTGAGAAAACATTATTGCTAAAACACTTAATTAATTTTAAAGATCAATTCACATTTGAAACACAGGATTTAGCTTTTTGCCACGCAGGCTTATTCGGTTATACAGGGTATGATATAGTAAGTTATGCTGAAGACATTCGCTTAAATACCACTCACAAGAACTTAGATATTCCGGAATTATTATATCATGTGTACGGTATTATATTAGTATTTAATCATAACACCAATAATTTACATATCATCAGCCACCATAACACAGAAATTAAGGCGGCAGAACAATTAGATGAAGTCCTGGAAAAAATCAACCTCTTATCTGTGAATGAATATAATTTTTCTATTGTAAATGGTACTACTTCTCCAATAACCGACGAAGAATACAGAACACTGGTAACTAAAGCAAAAGAACACTGTCAACAAGGCGATGTATTTCAGTTGGTTTTGTCCCGTCGTTTTTCGCAAGCTTTTTCAGGTGATGAGTTCAATGTTTACAGGGCTCTAAAAAATATCAACCCTTCACCTTATCTATTTTATTTTGACTTAGGAAGTTTTAAATTATTTGGTTCTTCGCCGGAAGCTCAGCTCATCATTAAAAATGATATGACGGAAATTCATCCCATTGCAGGCACGTATAAGCGAACAGGCAATGATGAACTTGACCTGGTAAAAGCAAAAGAATTATTAAACGATCCAAAAGAAGTTTCGGAACATAATATGCTGGTTGACCTTGCAAGAAATGATTTGAGTAAATATTGTTCGGGTGTTGAATTAAAAATTTCCAAACAAACTCAATTTTATTCTCATGTGATTCATTTAGTAAGCAAGGTCATTGGTAAAAAGAAAACT
>JANPOX010000308.1:0-6532 GCA_031428235.1 Bacteroidia bacterium
GTTTTATTTTTAACCTCGATATATTCTTTATTTTTAGCGGTAATAAATTTTATATAGCTAAAAAAATCATCGTTCTCTTTGGACGTAGTTGATTTTAAATTTTTTACCAAGTCTATTGTATCAGTGCTCATTGTGATCTTTTGATTATTATCACTGATAAAAAAATCAAAATACCTTGCCTTATCCTGACTAACCAGGTAATAAACTCCTTTGTCCAATGTTTTTTTACCTTTAAATACCACATTACCTTTTACTACTTTTTTACAGGTATCTGCCAAATAGGATTTATCGAATTGATAAAAAGCCAGGTACATCACTGTATCTTTACAATTTTTGAAGTTAATTCTGATATCGTGGCCTTGGTTAACCTGGGCTGAAACAGTTGTTATTACTGATAATAAACAAAGACTTAATAATATTTTTTTCATAGAATAAAATGTATTCAAAAATAAGAATTTAATTGAATTATGTGGTCTTCAAATTTAACTGCAATTAAGCGTTTGATTTATTTAAAATTTGTTAAATGAGTGAACTACTCTAGCTGGGAGGTAACAGTCCAACCACACTTAGGGATGGCATTTATTAATCAAGAGATTTTTTATTATAGATGGTATATCCGAAATGAAAGAAGAAGGAAAAGCTATTATCATTTTTATCATAATAATTAACACCTATACTAAGTGGCCCAACCGGAGAATGATATATTAAAGCTCCCATACCAAGGAAATGCCTGTATAAAAAAGCTGATGAATAATCCGCTTTTCCTTTTGGAGCTCTTACAATTGAATAAACAGGTTGATAAAGATATCCTTCAAATCTTACATCAAAATTTTTGTAGGGGGTTGCTATTGCTTTTAAACCGCCGGCCACGTATTGATGTGCCCTGTAATCATCAATAAACAGAGTTTGGCTCTCGGGAATTGGATTAAAGGCAGGTGCAGAAAGAATGGTAGCTGAATAGTTTCTGAAAAAATCCTGCGATGAGTACACTCCCTCGGCAAATACACCAATCTTAAAATATTTAATCGGTTTAACGTATTTATCAATGGTCAATTTTAAATTAAACCAATCATGCCCTCGGTTCCTAATAAAAACAACAGTATCTATTGCTGTAGATCCTGGATAATAGCTTTCAAGTCCGCTTACAACTTTAGCTCTCAGAAAAATCTTTGTGCCTTCAGTGGCATATTGTTTTTTATTGAGCGTATTTATTTCATAAGATAACTGTCCATAGGAAAAATTAAATACGCTTAAGTCACTAGTGTCTAATCTGGTGAATGCATCAACCTGGTAATACTTATTTTTTAACTCACTCATTCCACCTGTAATTACAAATTTTCCAATATTTCCAACAGGGGCTCCAATATTTAACTCACTAAACACATCTTCCTGAACAAGATAGGCGGGTTTTTCAAAATCATAAAATAAGGCGCTACTTTTATAATAATCCCATCGTGAAATAGTAAAAGACGGTTCAATATAGAATGGGATTTTTGTTGGGAATTCAAATCTTACTTTTGTTAACGCACTCGAATTTAGTTTTCCCAAATAACCATTAGCATAAGCTGTAATACCAATTTTTCCAATATAATTATATTGTACTGCCAGAAAAAAATTACTGATTGGCCGGTTAGATAAATTACCTCCTATATCAAAAAATAAATGCTTATCCTTTTTTGCGTTAAGTGTTAGTACATACTTCCCGGTAGTAGTATCGAGCTGGGTTGTGGGGTAAGCCGATTTTATTTTTTCATCAGCCATCATTCTAAAATATTGTTTTTTTAATTGTTTTAAAGTGAATGTTTGTCTTTTGTTACTGATACTTTTTGTTATGAAAAAATTTAAATTTTTATCCGTGCTGTTTACTACCACTTTATTGTAAATAATTTTTTCATTGAATGACTTTTCTCTAAATGCTTTTCGCTTTTCTTTTAAAAGAGAATCATTTTCAAATTGGGTAATGCAGGCCTTTATAGATGGTATTTTTCTTATAGTAGCCGCATAACCGCTATCAATAAGCCGTTGTGCTGATTCGAAATTAAAAATGTTAACGTCTGCCCAAGGTTGAATGGTAACAGCGTTTTCACAAACAGGATTATAATTACTATTGCTCATTAACATATTGCGCAGCTGTAAATACAAATTTTCATCATTGGGCAATTGTGGGTTTGCGGCTACTGAACTGCCAATAATAAAATCAGGATACAATTCTTCATACATCACATCCGATGGAAAATTATTATATAATCCGCCATCAAATAATAAGGCACTATCAATGGAAATGGGTCGTATATAAAAAGGGTAACTCATGGATGCCCTGATGGCGGAAGGCATATCCCCTTCTCTAAACACTATACTTTGTTTTTTGCGAATATCAGAAGCAACACATCTGAAAGGGATCATTAAACTATCAAAATTATATTTAGAAGCTGCATTTGCACCGGCAAAAGTTTCCATTAAATAAAAATCAATAGGTACTGAGTTAATTAAATTGGTTGCTAAATTACTTATTAAGGAGTTATTTAAATTTAGTTTCAATGTTCTCCAGGAAGCATAATCATCGCGTTTCCGAACAAAATAACCGTATTTAGGTGACATTTCGCCCTTGGTTAAATTCACAAAAGTCTGATCCTTTACCATTAGTTCGATCTCCTCAGGTGAATAACCCGCCGAATAGAGTCCGCCAATAATGCTTCCAATAGATGTTCCTGCAATACAATTTACGGGGATATGATTTTCTTCCAGGGCTTTTAAAACACCAATATGTGCCAGGCCGCTTGCTCCGCCTCCACTCATTACTAAACCAACCTTTTGCGCATATAAAAAATGGGAAAATAACAGTAATCCCATGCAATAAAAAGGCATAAAAAAGGCAGCTATTTTTTTATTAAATCTCAATCAACACAAATTTACCTTAAAATTTTAATGCAAGACATAAACTTTAATTTTCGCTCAAATTATTTTATTTACTGAAATATTTTATTTACTTAGCAGATTCAAGCATTGCTCTTAAATTGTGATTAAATACATTACTAAAAAAATATTATACGGCATACTCGTTTTATACGGTGTGATTACTGTTATTTTCTTTTTATTTAATGTGTTACCCGGCGACCCTGCCACTATTATGTTGGGACAAAGAGCCAATAAAGAGGCAGTTGAAGCAATTCATAAAGATTTGGGGACAGATAGGCCCGTTTTGGAACAATATGCCATGTACCTAAATGATTTGTCACCTATTTCTATCCATAACAATAGCAACAATCAAAGCCATTGGTTTTTGAATCCTGAAAAATATAGCTGGGCACCTCTTATTGCCTTTGGAAATAATAAATCAGTTGTCGCCAAGCTTCCTTACCTCAGACGATCTTACATCACCAAAAGACGCGTATCAGATATTATCATTGAAACTTTACCTGAAACAGCTGTATTAGCTTTTACTTCAATTGTTATAGCCACTTTTATAGGAATATTTTTAGGAGTTTTAAGTGCCGTACGTCAAAATACCTTTTATGATCGCTTATCTTTAATACTTGCAGTACTGGGAATGGCAGCACCTTCCTTTTTTGTAGGTTTAATTATTGCCTGGTTATTTGGGTATGTGCTCACAGAGTATACAGGATTATCACCCACAGGCAGTTTATATGATATTGATGTTTGGGATGGAGAAAAATTAAAATTAAAAAATTTAATCCTCCCATCTATTACTCTTGGAATAAGGCCTTTGGCAATAGTAGTGCAGTTAATGAGAAGTTCTTTGTTGGATGTAATGAGCCAGGATTATATTAGGACTGCCAAAGCAAAGGGGTTGAGTATGTTTGCCATCATTACAAAACATGCATTGAAAAATGCATTAAACCCAGTAATTACGGCAATTTCCGGATGGTTTGCAGGTTTGATGGCTGGGGCAGTTTTTGTAGAATACATTTTTAGTTGGAAAGGAATTGGTTATGAAGTTTTTGAAGCATTAACTAAAAACGATCTACCGGTTGTTATGGGGGCCACTATTATATTTGCCACCATTTTTGTGGTCACAAATATTTTCGTGGATATCGCTTATGGTGTTTTAGATCCACGTGTTAGGGTTAAATAAAATGAACAGACAAAAAATAGTTGCCGGTAACTGGAAAATGAATACTTCCCTTGTGGAAGCAAAGGATTTGGCTGCAAAAATTAGTTCAAGTGCAGCGGGATTTAATCTTATTAAAGTAATTATCTTTCCTCCTTTTCCATTTATTACAGAAGTAAAAAAAAGAATAAGTGTTGGTGAACCAATTTTTGTTGGAGCTCAAAACTGCCATACAAATTCCTGCGGAGCTTATACTGGCGAGGTCAGTGCAAGTATGCTCCACTCAGTTGGATGCCACTATGTTTTAATTGGCCATAGCGAAAGAAGGAATTATTTTAAAGAAAAAAATTCAGACCTGGTTTTAAAAATTAAAGAAGTATTAGCCAATAAACTACAACCAATACTTTGCGTTGGCGAAACAATTGAGGATCGAAAGGCTGAGAATCATTTTAATGTAATTACCGAACAATTGACTACTGTGTTATCGCACTTTTCCATTACAGAGTTTTCCCATTTTGTTATTGCTTATGAACCCATTTGGGCAATTGGTACAGGAGAAACAGCTACAACGGAGCAAGCTCAGGAAATGCATCTTTATATACGTAATGTCGTTTCAGATTTATACGATTCGGCTATAGCCAACAACGTATCTATACTTTATGGCGGAAGCTGCAATGCTCAAAATGCAAAGGAATTATTCCAGTGTCCTGATGTAGATGGTGGATTGATAGGGGGCGCATCGCTAAAAGCAGACGATTTTTGCCAGATTATAGGCTCCTTTTAAATTCGTTATTTATATTCATTCTAAATTGCAAAGCTGTTATTTAGCAAAAATAACTTTACTTTTACCCAAACTTAAAAAACAAACAAAAATGAAAAAAATTATTTTATTAGCTTCAGTGATTACTGTAGCATCTTTTGCATCTTGCAAAAAAAGCAGAACATGCGAGTGTACTTACACTAATAGTGGGTCAACTAATGTAACCTCACACACAAGTTCTACAATGTACACAAAAATGAAAAAATCTGACGCTAAATACATGTGTACTAAAGATACAGAAACTACTAGTTCCACAAGTGGTAATATTACTACTACTTCTACATCAGTAGCTGACTGTAAATTAAAATAATTTAAAAAAACTTAAAAAAAACTTAAAAATGAAAAAAATAATTATACTTTCTGCTGTTATTAGCTTAAGCTTATTCGCAGCATCTTGCCGTAAAGTAAGAACTTGTACTTGTACAAATTCAACTACAGAAGTTACATTTACTGATTATATCGATAATTCTTTCTTCCCTGACGATACTGATACCGACACTTATTCAAGTACTGTAACTACAGCTTCTGATGAAATGAAAAAGAAGGATGCTAAAAGAAAATACGAGTGTTTTAGCGGAACTAATACTGATACAGAAGTAAAAACTGGTGGCGGAAGTGGTTCAGGTGCTTACGTTCAAACTAAAACAACTACTACAACTTCTACTTGTGATTTAAAATAATTTTTAACTTATATTTTAAAAAGCCATCAGCGATCAAGCTGATGGCTTTTTTTATGAAAAGAAATTAAAAAAGTAATTTTCATAAAATGCGTTCTTTGATTCAAACATCAAACTCATAATCCATACATTTGACCTATGGATTACATACAATACTCATTTACTATTTCCCCTCCTGAACCCGGCTCAGATATTTTAATTGCCTTACTCGCCGATCTTGGCTTTGAAAGTTTTACTCAAAATGAAACCGGCGTTGAGGCCTATATTCAGGAAGAATTTGATAATGAAGATTTAGTGAAAGAATTAACATTTGATGATTTTTCCTTTTCCTATGTTCGTACAGTTATTCCAAAAACGAATTGGAATGAAGAATGGGAAAAAAGCTTTCAACCTGTTTATGTAGATGATCTGGTTTGTATCCGGGCACATTTTCATCCAAAATCAGAATCAGCTAAACACGATATTATCATTACACCAAAAATGAGTTTTGGAACTGGTCATCATGATACTACCTGGTTAGTAAGTAAAACTATGTTCAGCATAGATTTTAAAAATAAATCAGTATTGGATATGGGTTGCGGAACAGGAATTCTAGCCATTCTCGCAAAACAATTGGGTGCCATTAAAGTTCTTGGTATAGACATTGACGATTGGAGCATTGAAAATTCTACTGAAAATGCAACTATCAATAATGCGTCGGATATTGTCTTCAAAAAAGGTGATGCTTCTCTTTTACCAAAGCAGGAAACTTTTGATGTAATTTTAGCTAACATCAATAAAAATGTATTGAAAAAAGATTTGCCCGCCTATTTTACTGCTCTTAAAAAAGAAGGCTATCTTTTATTAAGCGGTTTTTTTACTGCTGACGTTGATGAATTAAAACAACTAGCCCAACTCATTGGTTTTATATTTATAGAAAGCTATAACAAAAATGAATGGGCAGTTATTAAATTGAAAAAATAGTAA
>JANPOX010000309.1:0-2972 GCA_031428235.1 Bacteroidia bacterium
CTACCAAATTGTTATCGGGCTTTCATTTTAAAATTATTCTACTGATATTTTAAATGAAACATTCTGTATCCATAGTTAATTATTATAACACTACTCCATTTTTATACGGGATTAATCATACTGATTTTATATCGCAAATTAAATAGAACTTGATATTCCAAGTGTTTGTGCCCAAAAATTAAAAAGCCATCTAGTTGAAATTGGCCTGGTACCGGTTGCTATTTTACCGGAATTGGAATCCTATCACATAATAACTGATTATTGCATTGGTGCAGTTGGCAAAGTAGATAGCGTCAAACTTTTCTCACAAAAACCATTGGAGGAATTAACTCATGTGTTGCTGGACTACCAATCTAAAACATCGGTAACCTTAGTGCAGGTATTAAATAAACATTTCTGGAAAAAGAACATACAATTTATAAATGCATCGGAAGGTTTTGAAAAACAAATAAACAATACTACTGGGGCAGTAATTATTGGTGACCGGACTTTTGGTTTAACAGAACATCCTTATCAATATGATCTTTCTGAAGAATGGCAAAAATACACCGGCTTACCTTTTGTATTTGCCTGTTGGGTGAGTAACATACCATTAGAAAAAACGTTTATTGAAGAATTTAATCAGGCCTTGACTTATGGCGTGAGTCATATTAAAGAAGCGGTTGCCGAAAAACCAAACAATACCAAAGGGTTTGATGCTTATGATTATTTAAAAAATAAAATCTCTTATCATTTAGATGCTGACAAAAGAAAAGCTTTAATAAAGTTTTTAGAGTTAATGCAGTAACTATTCTTTAAAGCGGAATTTTACAATGATCAGCTAAATTCAATCCTCAATTCTTCATTTCATTTACCATAAAATACCTATATTTAAAGGTTATTATTTCACTATGAAAAAACTACCACTACTCCTGGTCTTAGCTTTTATTTCTGTTTCAGAAATGGTTGCGCAAAACGAATATATTGATTTTCGTTCTCAAACTAATCCGTTGTACTGGAAAAACCGCAAACCCTTTGCCGATTATTGGCAACAGGATGTGCATTACACCATAAAAGCCACTCTGAATGATACAGCGGATGTGATCACCGGACATGAAGAGTTAACCTATTGGAATAATTCTCCAAAAGAATTATATTTTGTGTATTTCCATCTATACAATAATGCACAAACTAAAGACTCTTATCTTGCTGACTTATACAAGAATAACAATTACCGTTTAAAGTTCAACAAGTACCGTAAAGAAGGAAAAGGAACGGAAGTCCTAAACATCAAAAGTGGTAGCACAGAGCTTAAAACAGAACTGGATAATACCGTGATGAAAGTGTATCTGGAGCGTCCTTTAAAACCCGGAGAATCCATCACCTTTGATATAGATTTCAAAACCTATTATGCCAAAGAAGTGATCCGTAACCGGATGAAACTATTCAATGCGTTTGGCACTAAACATTTTGATGTCACGCATTGGTACCCTCGCATTTCGGTGTATGACCGTAAACAGGGCTGGGATACTGATCAGCATATGGATCATGAATTTTACGGAGACTTCGGTTCTTTTTATGTGGAGTTTACTTTACCCAACAATTATGTATTGGATGCTACAGGAGTTTTACAAAATGAAAAAGAAGTTTTACCGGATACCTTACGACAAAAATTAGACATTGCAAACTTTGCCAAGAAGCCATGGAACTCCGCACCCAGCACTATCACTAAAAGAGATGGTACAACAAAGACCTGGAAATTTTCAGCATTAAATGTTCATGATTTTGCCTTAACGGCTGATCCCACTTACCGCATTGGTGAATACATATGGCAAGGCATTAAGTGCGTGGCATTAGTTCAGGAACCTCATGCAGCAGGATGGCAAACTTGTCCGCAATACATTGCTAAAGTACTGGATGTAAATACTTATAATATTGGTCCATACCATTATCCGAAAATGATTTGTGCCGATGCTCAGGACGGTGTGGAATACCCAATGCTCACCCTTGATGGAGGTTATGATCCAAACTACAGAGATTTATTGGTACATGAAATAACACATAATTGGTTCTTTGGAATGGTTGGTAATAATGAAACATACAGGGCCTTTTTAGATGAAGGCTTCACACAGTTTTACACGGCTGATACATATCAGTTTATTGATGGTCCGAATAAAATTGAACAACAATCTAAAAGCAAATATGTTCGTCGCTTTACTGAACAAAACAGAATTTTAGATGATCAAATTTATAACGGTTACATGAATGCCGTTACTGTTCGTGGTGAAGAAGTAACATTGAACACACACAGTGATGATTATAACGGAGGCATTCGCCACGGAGGCGGTTACGGAGCTGTTTACACAAAAACAGCTGCTATGTTAAAAAATATGGAATATGTATTAGGACGTTCCTTATTTGATAAATGTATGCAGCATTACTTTAATCAATGGAAATTTGCCCATCCCTACCCTGAAGATTTTAGAAACTCAATCATTCAATACAGCGGCGTTGACCTCAACTGGTTCTTTGATCAATGGTTAGAGACTACCAAGAAAATTGATTATAAGATTGGTCGTGTGAAACGTGGGAAACAAAAAGGAGAATACCTTATTAAATTTAGGCGTAAAGGTGAAATGCAAATGCCGATCGATTTTGCGGTCATCGATAAAAATGATTCGGCTTACCTATATCATATTCCAAATACCTGGTTTGAGAAACCGGTTAAATCCAATGTTTTACCTCGCTGGATTGGTTGGGGAAAAGTAAAACCAACCTATGTTGCCAAAGTACAGCTCAGCAGTAAATTAAAAAATGTGATCATTGATCCATCCAGACGTTTAGCCGATGTGGATATGATGAACAATGTGAAACACCATCGTGTGAATGTCACATTCGATTCCAAAATTTACAACCCGCTTGACTGGAAGCATTATGAAATAAAAGCGCGCCCGAGTTTATGGTATAACGGTTATGACGGTGTAAAAATTGGC
>JANPOX010000310.1:0-4654 GCA_031428235.1 Bacteroidia bacterium
AGCATGGCTTCTTTTCCCGGCGACATAATATGATGCTGTTGTGTTAAAGGTAAATCCTGAACCAGTTTCTTTATGTCCAGTTCAACAACAAGCACAGGCTGAGACATATCCATAAAAATAGAATGTAAATTATTATTGGGAAACTGATAACCCCCTAAATGATATTGAAACTCGTTGTTGCGAACACTGCAAAGATTACTGTTCCCTTCCAGTTTAAAATTAATATAGCCACTTTGCCAGGCCCAGTACATACCTTTGGTAGGATCCAAATCGTCACCCATAGCCCCCGATACACTGGCAGTACTATCAACCCCTAAATTGAATTTGATTTTATCGTACTTGAGTACTGAAGGAATAATTAAAGGTAGAGTCAAACTCTGTGGCTGAAAGGCATCCAGCAGATGATAGCTGTTATTTTCTTTCCACACGGTTTTGTGCTGATACATTAATTCAATACCGGACACATAAAATTTTAACGTTGTAATTTGCAGACTGTCGTTTTTGTTGCGTTTATAATAGGTTGATTCTTTTAAAACAGAATCGCCAAAAACCGCATGAAATACAATCTTTGGTTTTACCAATTTTTGAGCCCCGGCATTTAGCAGGCATAACATTAAGAGTAAAGCAGCGAGGTATTTCATTATAAAAATAGTAGATAAATATAGCGATAAATATAAATGCGGGTGATATGGACTTATCAGAACGATGTAAATTGAGGTGTAATGAACTATTAACAGGACAAAATTGCTCAGCGAACATAAATACCCCCTATTGGGTATATTTTTATTTGCTACATATTATAGCAAGTGATAAAAAAAAATGTACTTATCTTTAAACCTTATTTACAAGGAATGAAATTATTAAGTGAAGATTTATTAAAGGAATTCGGATTTATAGAAGACGCTTCTAATAAACAACCAGATGAATTAAAAGTGATGACCAAAGGCAAAATAAATCTTGTGATGCGTGCAGATGGGATCTTTTACAGGAATATGGGATTTTTTTATCCTTTAAAAGACCTTGCCGCTCTCCGAAAATTATATAAAGAAATTATGAGTGAAAATCTGAAACCTTTGTAAATTATACTATTTTAAAAACCTTAAAAATCGCTTAAAATCTTTTCAATTAAATAGATCAGCTTTTTCCGAATGTCGTTAAAATTATCTTTATCAGTAATGTTATCAATAATTTTCTCAGTATTTATGGTTAGGAGGAGTTCATTTAAATGGCTGTGAATTTTAAGATCTCTATAATTGAACGTAGTAATTACATCAGCAATTAATTGCTTTAATTGAGTAGCCTGATCTGGGGCAAGATTAGTGACTTCTTCTTTTAATCTGTTTAATTTTAATTTATCTGTTTCAGGCATCATGTATTTATAGTGTGGTGTTATGCAGTGAAGTTAATAATATTGTTTTGCATCATTAAGAAATTATGTGAAATAACTTTCATAGATTAAAGAAAGAATCATTTGGTTCTGTAAAGATCTGATAAATCTACCGAAACCATATATAAGTTTAATCGCACGTCGTTTGAATCAAGAACTTCCACATCTTCCCTTCTGTTAGCAGCAATAGTATAATAAACTTCTACCAAATCACCCTCAACTAAGTATAAATGTATATAATATTCACCATATTTAATCCTGGTAATATATTCTCCACCCTCACTAACGATGGCCATTCGTTCATCAACCGTGCAGGAATAAAACATATTCAGATCTAGTGCCATTATGTACTGTTTAATCAATTACTAACTAACAAGGTTGTCAAATATTTATTTTTGAAATAAGTCTTTTATCACTTGTGATGAATTACCAGCTCTTTTTATTGCTTCTTTTAATTCTTCTTCTGTACAACCACATACTTTTGTCCAATAACTAACCTCCCATGGTTCAGTCAGACTTATTTTACTTCTGTCCTGCGTACCTTTTTCCTTTAAATCATCAGCCATAATTTCTTGTTTTAATAGTATTCAAAATAATTCCCCATTGCTTTTTATAAATGCCTGTAGAGCTTTTATTAAGCTTTGATTTTTTTATTAAAAATACTACCACTTACGAGGTATTATTTAAATTTTCGGTAGCAAAGGATGAAGCATAGCTATATAGTAATTTAAAGCTACACCTATGTAAGCAGATTTTCCTTTAAGGACAGATTGCTTAGCAGATAATTATCTTTTGTAATGGTCATCCGCGAGAGGGATGACAATGCGATACTGAATTGGTTAAAGTGAACTCAGACTATACTATTAGGACAACTAAAAGCAATAACATCTACCTATGAAATGTCTACAAAAGTACTTTAGGCATAATAATTTGGATCCAGACATTCAGTCCAATAATCAATCACCAATGCTAACTGACGTTCAAGTCCTTCATTACTCTGGGTTTTACGAAAAAATCCCTGCACCGAAAGTTCATAGGCTTCTTTTAAATTAATATTGGTTGGAGTGCTTGTCATGAAAATAAAAGGAGTCGCTTTTTTCTTTAAGTATGGGTTCGCAGAAATACGTTGCCTTAAGTCAAGACCATCCATTTTCGGCATGTTAATATCACAGATAATCAGGAAAGGATTTTCTTTGGTTGTTTCCAGGTACTGTAATGCCTCACTGCCTTCGTCAAAAAAATGGGTATTATTAGGCACATTCAGATTCTTAAGAGCAATTTGATATAATAACTGTTCTTTTTTATTATCCTCAATAATTACGAATGGTCCTGATTTTGACATATATTTTAATTTAGTTTTTTTCTCCTTTATAAATAGTCTTTCCGCAGGATACACAAACTTTATCCATCGTTTTAATATTTATTTTAAGGTACTGATGATAGCAATTATGATCTTTGATCATTTCATAACTCATCTCTCTTTCTTTGGTTTGAAGTGTGACTTTCATAGGACAGTGCTTTTTTATACAATATTACATTTACAGATGATAATTGGGTTACCTTTTTGTTAGAAGACGAAATAAAATCGATGAACTGTGCAAATAATACATTGGGTAGATATTTGTAACTAACAAAGCTTTTCGTGAAAATTTTCAAAATTTATTTGAAAGGAAGATGTTAAACTGAATTTTTTCATTTTTAAATATAATTTGACCTGCGCTTCTGATACCCCTACGCTTGCCAGAGCAAGTGCTAACTCCTCTATTGAACAACCAATTTTTAGGCTGCAAAAAAGCATTTCATAATCTTCATTCTTAAGATCTGAAGTTGTTTGCTGATTATATTTATTTGAGTTTAACATGATGTATAGTAAGAAGATTTTACCTCTTGTGTTTAAAATTAGTGCGAAGAGATAGCATAATGACATCTATTCGGCAGTAAAGGATTTATGATCGTTTTAGTACCATGATTTTGTAGCCAGTTAGGTTCAGCATCACATTTTAGCAATCCTATTTATATCCGAAAATTATTTTTAATTATATACCAGTAGTGTTGAGATAGCGTAGAAATTTAAAATTATTAAACTATCTTAGCAGCACAGTAATATAAAAACTACACCAAATGAAAAAAGGTATACTCATTGCAGCTTTTGGACTCATTTTCATTCAATCTTTTACAGCTCAGACAGCCACAAACTTTAATTGCAATGATTGTTCGGGAACTAATCACGACCTGTTTACTGAACTTAATTCGGGAAAGGTTGTTGTAATTGCTTTTGTAATGCCTTGCGCATCTTGTATCGGGCCATCTTTATCCGCGTATAATGAGGCACAGAATTACTCTTCATCTAACCCAGGGCAGGTTCTTTTTTATTGTGCAGATGATTTTGCCAATACAAGTTGCGCTAGCTTAACTACCTGGTGTAATGCAAACGGTTTAGGTAATGCGACTAAATTTTCGAATACTGCCGTTGTTGAAACTCCATATGGAGCCGGCGGAATGCCAAAGATCCTTGTTTTTGGAGGGCTGAATCATACGGTATTCTACAACCAAAATGGTATGGACGTTCTGGCCTTCAACACAGCTATTAATAATGCTTTGGCAGCTGCAGCGGTTGGCGTAAAAGAATACTCCGTTGATAATTTCCAGTTGTCATTATTTCCGAATCCTGTAACTGACAAAAAACCGGTTGTATCTTATCAATTAAAAAGAAATGAAGAAGTAAGTATTGATATATATAACACTCTTGGAGATCTTGTGAAAAGTGTACAAAAGGAAGAACTATCAGCCGGTAATCATGAACAACAAATTAATCTTACTGCTTTATCCACCGGAACTTATTTTATTAAATTAAAAGCGGGCGATAAAACAGACTTTATTAAATTCATCATCTCAGAGTAACCTGAGTTTATATCCTTAACGATTTAGATATAATGACCTGTGACCTTTGTTTTTTAAACAAACACACAGGTCTTTTTATTAAAAAATACCGCTTATGAAATTGTTTCTTACTGTCCTATTAATTTCCGTTCTCCTTGGTAACATTCATTCCCAGGGATGTTGTTCTGGTGGCAGTGGCAGCCCAATCGCTGGCGGAGCCTCACAGGGTGTTTTACAAGACAGGCAAATAGAAATATCGGCAAGTTATCAGTATCTGAGTTCAAACCGGTTTTTAGTTGGGGACAGAGATACCGCTCGCCTGTTTGATAATTTATTCAGCAACTATCTATATGCCCGTTTAGCTTACGGGGTTACCAAGGATTTAAC
>JANPOX010000311.1:0-3878 GCA_031428235.1 Bacteroidia bacterium
TGGAAATTAAACAAATCCGATATTGATAATTTTATTTCGAATTATGTTAATGGTAATGTTCAGAACGGAACATTTGTACCAGCTCCTGATCTACTATCCTGGCCATGCAACGGAGATATTACTCAAAACCAATCGGCAATATTAGCTCCATTCATAGATTTGGATTCGGATGGTTTTTATGATCCTATTGGTTCCGGAGATTATCCAATTATCAAAGGTGATCAGGCCATCTATACGATCTTCAACGATAATTATTTGACTCATCAAAGTACGGGAGCCAATGCTATTGGTGCAGAAATTCATTTAATGGCATATGCATATGGTCCGTGTAGCATAACTTCCAGTAATACATTTTTAAACTATACTACATTTTATAATTATAAAATTATTAACCGCAGTCCTTTTGCCTTGTACAATTTCTATGCGAGCTTGTTCAATGATCAGGACATCAGCATCCATGAGTTTACGGGATGTGATGTAACAGATCACTACGGATATACATACGACACAACTCTACCTTCTAATCAACCAGCCATTGGTGTCGTACAACTTAAAGGTCCTCTTAATACTATCAATGCATTTGATGATAATGGAGATGGTATGACTGATGAACCAGGAGAACAAATGAGCATGACGAATTTTATGTATTATAATAATTCCTTTCCCGGGGTGCCAATTTCCCAAAATGATCCTGGCTCTGCTAACCAATACTTTCAGTATATGATGAGTTATTGGAAAGATGGAACTCCTTTAACCTGTGGAGGTGATGGATATGGGGGAAGTTTGAGTACTAACTTTGCTTATCCGTCGAACACATTCACTAACGGACCATGTGGATCAAGCAGTTGGGTAGAAACAGGATTAGGAAGTGATAAACGATTTGTGATGAGCTCAGGTCCTTACGACATGATGCCTGGTTCAATAACAGAATTAGAATACGCTTACATAACCGCTTTTGACAGCATCACTAATAATCCATTAGGAAAATTAGATATAGATGTTCAAAATTTACATTCTATTTACAATTCAACATTAAACCAATGTTTAACAACAAGTATTAAAGAGCAAAATTTACAAACTCAATTTACTATTGCTCCAAATCCCACTCAGGGAATATTAAATATCAATAGCAGTTCAAAATACAGTTCAGTTAAAATAGAGATTATTGACGCTTTAGGAAAAGTGATTGTTTCTGAAATACATAAAGAGTTTAGCCAAACCTCAATGGATATAAGCTATTTAAGCTCTGGGATTTATTTTGTGAAATTGATTTCTGGAAATGATATCGTGGTTAAAAAAATCATTAAGGAATAAAAATGTTGTAATAATAAAGAGGTTGATTTAATAATCAACCTCTTTTTATTTAAACTTCTTAGTTAACTATTTCCATTTTCTCAATCAGATAAGGCGTTTCCGATTGCCAGAATAAATTTTTGAGTACTTGTTTATAGTATAGCCTTACGTGCTTTCCCTGGGATTTCGTAATGGCATCATATACTTCACTATCTTTTTTATGAACCGAAAATTTCCAAATACGAGTTGGCATCAATGTTCCATCTCCTTCGGATATCCCACCTAAATTCAATTCACCTTCATACGTTTTAAAAACATATCCTTTTTTAGATAATTTTATAACAACGCCTGACCTGGTTCCTGTACTATAGGATATACCGCAAATAAAAACATAAATAATTGAAATCAATATCAGAGCCAGCACTGTAAAAAATACCCATTTTTTCCATTTACTTTTTTTTACAGACTGTTGAAGAGATCCGGTGTTTTCCATAAAGTAAAGCTACAAAATATTTTTATAGGTCACTCTTCTTTCTTGGCTCCACTTTAGAAATTTGCAATAAACTGAAACTTACATTTCTATTTAATTGATAATTCCTCAGCCCTATGCTCAGCATTTTGAAGAGCTTTAATAATAACCTCTCCCATTTCATGCTCATTAAAAGTTTTTAATGCCGCCTCTGTGGTTCCACCTTTTGAGGATACAGACGAAATATATTCATCTAACGTTTTTTGTCCGTTATTAATTAAATGAAAAGAACCCAGCATAGTTTGTTTTGCTAAGATGGATGATACATGCTCATCCAATCCCATCTTTACTCCCGCATCCACTAAATATTTCATGAAATAAAAAAAGTAAGCCGGTCCGCTTCCGCTCAAAGCGGTAACAGCATTTAATTGGTGCTCATCTTTTAAATACAGGGTGCGACCAGTGGTTGATAATAAATTTTCTACCAACATTATGTTATCATGACTCAATTCAGCGGAAGCACTAAAGGCTGTCATACCCATACTAATTTCAACCGGTAAATTTGGCATTGCCCGAACAATAAATGGATGATTCAATGCTGATTGAATGAAAGAAATTTCTGTTCCTGCCATAATGGATAATATTACGCATGATGGATTAATTACTGTTTTTAAGCTCTCTGATAATTCTTTGAAATCCTGGGGTTTTACGGCAAGTATTACAATATTACATTCTGATATGGACTGATCATCTGTAGTAACAACTTTACCAATATCCATGGAAGATAATTTGGTTTGTCGGTCTGTATTTTTTTCAACCAACAACAAATTTTCTTTGGTCACAATTTTATATCGTAAAAAAGAATTGGCATAGATGAGTCCCATATTTCCGCATCCGATGATAGCTATTTTATTCATGGTGTTTTTATTTAGTTCTCGCCCTTCGACTCCGCTCAGGGTGACCGCTCGAACTGACAGTTCAGACAAAGCGACGTTATTTTTTTAAATAAGATTCATATTCTTCCTGAGAAGATAATTCACAGGTGTTTCCAATATCATGCAATAGATCTGATATAAAATTTCTGTCCGGTAAAATTTTTGCAACATGTTTTACCACAAGTACTTTTGAACCAATAAAACTAATCTCTTCAAATTCATTTTCATTCATGATCTTAAAGAAATGCTTATTGTTTTTGTATTTTCTATAGGCCGGGAAAGTAATTTCCGATTTTTTGTCACCCTGATCGGAGTTGAAGGGCAATTCTTTTTTAAAATTCACAGACGAAGTTTCATTTAAGCATGCTGATAATTCTCTTAATTTTCCCCAATTATTTTCAATAATTGCTTCTTTCTTTTTTCTTGTCCAGCCCTTAACTTTTTTCTCAAATGAAATTGCTTGATTAACATGTGCAAATGCTTCATAGAAAACAAGTTCAACAGGTCTTTTATCGTGTGTATATGAATCAATACTACCTCCTGAATTATGTTCAAACAGTCGTCTTTCTAAATCATTAGTAATTCCTGTGTAATATGATTTATCTGAACACTTTAATATGTAAACAAAGTAATTTAATATTCTCATTGTTGTTTATTGGGCTTCGACTCCGCTCAGCCTGACACACTTCGACATTTTAACTGTTCACTTGACATAAATAAAAAATACAATTGAAAAAGCATCCCACAAAATATGCAGGACGCTTTTTTAGTTTTTCTTAAACTACATGCCTCCCTGCGGCATCGGTTGTCCTTGCTGTTGTTCTTCAAGCATCAATTCCTCCATGGGAACGGCTGCAGTTAATCTTTTCATTAAATCCTTAGAATGAGCCTCGTTTTTAAATTGCTCGGCTAACATTACTAAACGGCGCATAATTTCTTTTGCCTGTCCCACTTCCCTGTTAAAGGAGGCGCGGTGAAGAGATGTTTGCGCCTTATAAACTTTAAGATCATTCTCATAAATATCAAATAATCGACCAGATAATTCGGTCGCTTTTTTCATATTACCAATTTGTTAGTAACCCTCAATTATAGTATAAAGTGTGGCTTAATAACTTTCGTTAGCATCAGGCATTTTTTCAAGACACAGGTCCAAAACCTTTTCTGCTTTTTTCTTTTGACCT
>JANPOX010000312.1:0-11479 GCA_031428235.1 Bacteroidia bacterium
AGGAACATTTACCCCACGTTTTACAAATATTGCTTTATCCTATGCCAAAGGTTTTTCTGATAACATTTCAGGAGGAATTACTTTAAGGGTTTTATCTGAAGGCATAGATAACGTAAAGGCACAGGGTGTTTCAATTGACGCGGGAATTCAATACCATACTGGAAAATATGATCAAATTCATTTGGGAGTTGGATTGAAAAATGTTGGACCAAAGATGCAATATAAAGGAGATGGTTTAACAGTGCAAGGAACCGTAACAAATGCCTATGGTATTGACTACGATTTAACTATTAACAATAGATCTGCAGCGTTTGAATTACCTGCTTTGTTAAATATTGCTGCAGCATATGACATCTACTTATTAAAAGATTCAACAGGTAGGTCAAAAGCCCACCGCGTAACACTTGCGGGCAACTTTACATCCAATTCATTTACTAAGGATAATTTTTTGGTAGGCTTAGAATACGGATGGAAAGACATCGTTATGGTTCGTGCGGGTATGGTAACTGAAAAAGGAATTTTTAAAGGTGAAGGAAATCGTACAACTGCATTTACAGGGCCGTCTTGTGGTGCAACCGTTGAAATCCCATTTGGAGAAAAAAAATCAACATTTGGTATAGATTATTCATACCGTTTTACAAAACCATTTGGTGGAGTTCACTCATTTGGTGTGAGAATAAATTTATAATTAGTTTAGTTGTTTAACGCAAATTTTAAAGAGTCCCGAATTTTATTCGGGATTCTTTTATTTTAAAATAAAGAGAAAAAATGGCCACAGTAGCTTATTATACAGAAGAAGGGTTGCAAAAACTGAAGGATGAATTACACCAGTTAAGAACAGTTGAACGTAAATTGATAATTAAAGCAATTGCAGATGCTAGAGATAAAGGTGATTTATCAGAAAATGCGGAATACGATGCTGCAAAAAATGATCAGGGATTATTAGAGATAAAAATTTCTAAAATGGAAGAGATAGTTGCTAATGCGCGCATCGTTGATACGTCTAAAATTGACATTACAAAGGTGAGCATTTTAACCACTGTTAAAATTAAAAACCTGAAAAACAATATGGAAATGAAGTACACTATTGTTGCAGAAAATGAAGCAGATTTAAAGGCTGGCAAAATATCCATCGATTCACCAATCGGAAAAGGATTGGTTGGAAAAAAAGTAGGAGATAAGGTAGATGTAACTGTTCCTGCAGGAATTATTCCTTTTCAAATTATTGAAATTTCGTTATAATAATGCCCAGTATTTTCTCTAAAATAATAGGTGGAGAGATACCCTGCTATAAAATTGCTGAAAATGATAATTTCATAGCTTTTTTGGATGTGTTTCCTCTTAAGAAAGGCCATGTTTTGGTGGTCCCGAAAAAAGAAGTGGATTATATCTTTGATTTAGATAACGAAACATATCTTGGATTAATGAATTTCGCTAAAGAGGTAGCTGTTGCTATTAAAAAGGCTATTCCTTGTAATCGTATTACAATTTCCGTGCTCGGACTTGAAGTGCCTCACGCACATATTCATTTAATTCCCATGAATACAACTAATGATGTTAATTTTGCTAACGAAAAGCTAAAGCTTACGCCATCTGAATTTGAAGAAATAACGCTTCGAATCCGCGAGCAACTCTCCTAAATGTAATCCATCAGTTTGGCTTTTATTTATGGTTTTTTGACGAATCCCCGTTAATAAAAACAGTTATATTTGCAGCCTAAAAATTATTTCCCATCATGGATAAAAAATCGCTTATTGGTTTAGGTTTAATAGCTGCCATTTTAATTACCTGGCTTGCTTTAACCGGGCCAACCGCAGAACAAATTGCACGAAATAAAGCCCGAGATAAACAATTTAAAGATTCCGTTGAATTAGCGTTTAAAACAAATCAGATTGCAGAAGAAGCAAAGCTGGTAGCAACGAAATCTGCAGTAATAATTGATACAACTAAAGTTCCTGTTTCAGATTCTATTTTACAATTAGCTAACACCAGCTTATATAAAGACTTTGCTGTATCTGCGAAAGGACAAGCAGAAGTCGTTACCCTTGAAAATGAAAACATAAAAGTTTTTATCTCTACAAAAGGTGCTCGTGTTGAAAAAGTAATTTTAAAAAATTACAAACGGTATGGTCATTCGGAGCCATTGGTGTTGTTTGACAAAGACTCTACTTCCCAGTATTTAAAGTTTGAAGCTTATAATAATATGAGCTTTACAACAGATAGCTTTTATTTTAAACCGTCTTCAATAGCTGAAGTATCGGGTGGGGATGGATCTAAAACAATTACGTTAAAGCTTGAAACATCAAAACCTGAAAGCTACATTGAATACATTTATTCATTAAAAGGAAATGATTATATGCTTGATTATGATGTGAATTTTGTAGGAATGCAAAACATCATATCCAATAAAAGCAACAAAGTAACGATGCACTGGTCGCAAGCGATGCCTTCACAGGAAAAGCATATTACTAAGGAGCGTGAAGCCGCAACAGTTTATTATAACGAAACAAAAGAAGGCGTTGATTACATTAATGCCCGTAAAAATGAAGAAAAATTATTTATCGAAAACAACATCAAATGGGTTTGCTTTAAACAACATTTTTTTAATTCAACTTTAATTGCTGATACGGAATTTTTAAAAGACGGAAGTTTTGTGAAAACATCAGAAAACCCTGCTTCAAAGGAATTTGTAAAAACAATTACTGCCGAAGTAGCTATTCCTTTCAATCATAGTTCTTCCGAAAAATTTGGAATGGCTTTTTACTTTGGGCCAACGCAGTACAAAGGATTAAAAGCTTATGATATCGATCTCGAAGAAATCATTCCTCTTGGATGGAGTATATTCAGTTACATTAACAAATGGATGATCATCCCTTTATTTGATCTGTTTTCAGGATTAAATAGTGGAATCATTATTTTGATACTTACACTAATATTAAAAACATTGTTATTCCCAATTGCTTATAAAACTTATATGAGCAGTTCAAAAATGCGTGTTTTAAAACCTGAAATTGATGAACTGAATGCTAAGTATGAGAAAGCAGATGATCCGATGAAAAAGCAACAGGAATCAATGGCTTTATACAGGAGAGCAGGCGCTAATCCGCTTTCTGGTTGTTTGCCGATGTTACTTCAGTTTCCGATTTTAATTGCATTGTTCGGATTTTTTCCGGCTGCAATTGAATTAAGACAAAAAGGTTTCTTATGGACAGATGATTTATCTACCTATGATTCAGTTTATAATTTCGGCTTTGAAGTATGGGGCTTTGGAGATCACGTTAGTATGTTTGCTATTCTGATGTTTGCTTCAACAATCATTTATACTTGGATGAACCAGGCATTGTTGCAGCCGCAACAAACACAAATGCCTGGAATGAAGTACATGATGTATTTGATGCCTGTGATATTTTTAGCGGTGATGAATAGTTATGCGGCAGGCTTAAGCTGGTATTACTTTTTAGCGAATATTATTACTTTCCTTCAAACATGGTTAATGAAAAAATTCATTGATGACGGTAAGATCAGGGAACAACTATTAGCTAACATGAAAAAACCAGAAAAAAAATCTGGCTTTCAGGCAAAGCTGGAAGAAATGGCAAAGCAACGCCAACAGCTACCGGCTAAAAAGAAATAAAAGAAACAGCCGATAAATAATTTTGTCGGCTGTTTTTTCTTTAGAATAATAAATCTCTCCAGTTATTCTACAAATTCATTCTCTTTAAGGTTACTATAAAGCAATTTTGTTTTAAGTGTTTTGGTTGTTTTTTAGATTTTAAACTTTTAAATTAGTACAATAAATCAGCCCTTCATGAAAACATCTTTTAAAATCATTATTCTTTTATTTTTAACGCACCTAAGTACTCAAGCACAAACATGGGTAACTAAGATGCAGGATACAACACAAAATTTTTATTCTATTCAACAGGAGTTTAATAATTTTTGGCAAAATAAAACATATGAAAGAGGAAAGGGTTATAAAGCATTTAGAAGATGGGAATGGTTTACAGAACCAAGGGTTTATCCTTCAGGAGATTTAAAATTAGGCTCAAGGTCAAAAGCATTCGAGGAATTTCAAAAATATTTGTTACAAAATCCGGCAGCTGCACAAAAAATAAATTCAACAACGGCAACTTCTGCCACAGGTAACTGGACACCAATGGGCCCATTTGGCTCCCCAATAAACGGTGATGCGGGAAGATTAACATTTATACGTTTTATGCCGGGAGACTTAAATACGATTTTTGTAGGAACCGGTGCAGGTGGCTTATGGGTTTCTACTGATGCAGGTATAAACTGGTCCACTAATACAAACTCTTTAGCGGTACTGGGTTGTTCTGATTTGGCAATTGACCCCGTAAATACAAATATTATGTATTTAGCCACAGGTGATGTTGATGCGGGAGATACCTATTCAACTGGCATATTAAAATCAATTGATGGTGGAATTACATGGAATACAACAGGAATTAGTTGGCCGGTATCAAATGGACGTAGGATCGGAAGATTATTATTAAATCCCTTAAGACCTAATTCTTTATTTGCAGCAACTTCTCAAGGTTTATATCGCACAAACAATGGTGGTACAACCTGGACTTTATTAAAAATTGGGAATTTTAAAGATATGGAATACAAACCAGGTGATACTAGCACTGTTTATGGCGTAACATCCGGATCATTGTTCAGATCAACCACTGGTGGCAATACCCCCGCCTCGTTTACTCAAATAACCAGCGGATTAACCACTTCGGGCGTAAGATTTAGTCTTGCTGTTACTCCGGCAGATCCAAATTATGTTTATATTTTAAATAGCGCTTCCAATAACGGATACGGAGGAGTTTTTCGTTCCATAAATTCTGGAACAAATTTCACTTTAATGTCTACTACCCCAAATATTTTTGGTTGGGATCCATCCGGTTCAGATTCTGGTGGACAAGGTTGGTATGATATTGCCATTGGCGTATCCCCAACTAACAAGGATGAAATCACCTGTGGTGGTGTTAATACATGGAAATCTTTAGATGGCGGAGTAAACTGGACTTTAAATACACATTGGTATGGAGGAGGAGCACCTTATGTTCACGCTGATTTACATGCTGTTGAATATATTAGTGGAACTACCTGTTATTTAGGTCATGATGGCGGAATCTCACGCACCACAGATGGTGGAGTTAGTTGGACAACAATAAATGGACAAATGGATATTGCGCAATCCTATCGAATTGGGCAATCTACAACAACAGCGAATTATGTGCTTTCAGGGCATCAGGATAATGGAACTAACTTATTAAATGGAACAACCTGGAGAGAAGTTTATGGAGGAGATGGCGCCGATTGTTTTGTGGATAGGACTAACAACAATGTATTGGTTGAAAGTTATGTGAATGGTGATTTTAATCTTTCCAATAACGGAGGTCTCAGTTGGACAGGCATTACATCTGGCATAACAGGATCTGCCGCTTGGATTGCCCCAATTATTCAATCCCCACACGTTGCCAATACTTATTATTGCGGGTATCAACAAGTTTTTAGAACAACGAACAAAGGCACTTCATGGACTCAAATGGGAACAATCAGTGGTGGTGGCGGACAAATATTATATTTAGCCGCAGCGCCTTCAAACTCCTTGGTATTATATGCAGCAACTAGTGGAAACTTGTATAAAACCATAAATGCAGGTGTAAACTGGACACAGATAACAACAGGCTTACCGGTTGGATCTGCGCAAATTACAAGGGTAGCAGTTGATAATACAGATGCGAATAATATATTTGTTACATTTTCAGGGTATTCTGCTACTAATAAAGTTTTCGCAAGTACCGATGGCGGTTTAAATTATACCAATATTTCAACAGGATTGCCAAACTTACCGGTAAATTGTATTATTTATTCAAATAACTTAAATGATGCAATTTATGTAGGTACCGATGTAGGTGTTTATTATAGAGATGGCAGCATGACATCCTGGACCCCTTTTATGACAGGTTTACCTAATGTAGTGGTAAATGATTTCGAAATTTTTTATCCTACGAGCAAAATTAGAGCAGCAACTTATGGAAGAGGCGTTTGGCAATCAGATTTAAATTTTGATCCTTTAGCTGTACCAGTGGCTAATTTCTCAACAGCTTACTCTTCAGCTTGTGTAAATACAGCATTTGTTTTTAATGATCAATCTTCAAATGCACCTAATGCATGGAATTGGACACTCGCAGGAGCTACACCTTCAATATCTGCAGTAAAAAACCCAACCGTTTCTTATTCTGCAACCGGTATTTACACAGTTTCGTTAACTTCATCAAATGCAAATGGATCAAGTACTGTATTCACAAGAACAATTTCTGTAATTGCGCCGCCAACACTTTCTTTAGTTGCTACTGTCGTATGTAATGGTCAGCCGGCTACTATTAATGCCAGTGGAGCAACTACCTATAATTGGTCAAGCGGTACTACAGGGTCAAGTGCCAGCGTTTTGCCCAGCGTAAATACTGTTTATACTTGTACGGGCTATGTAGGAGCATGTAGCTCAACACAATCAATTACTGTCTATGTTGAATCCGTGGCATCACCTACCATTACTCAGGTTGGCTTAGTGCTTAATTCAAATGCCTCTTCCGGAAACCAATGGTATTTAAACGGTTCGCCAATATTAGGTGAAACTTCACAAACATACACCGTATCTCAAAACGGTTATTATTCAGTTTGGCTTACATCTCCATTAGGTTGTCAGTCATCGTCACAAACATTGTTAGTGTCAGTAACCGGACTAGAAAGTTTTTCATACATCAATAGTATTTCTATCTCTCCCAATCCTGTAAAGGATGTAATGTATATTAATTCCTCGGTTAAAGATTTAAAAAAGATAAGTTATACTATTTATTCTATTAAAGGTCAGTTGATAAAAAGCGGAGAGGCATTATTAAACAATAGGGAGACACTATCCCTATCTGATTTATCTACCGGAGTTTATGAAATAAGATTTACAAGTGACAGAGCAAACTCTACTTATAAGTTTGTAAAAGAGTAAAAACAAACGGTTGTCTAAAAAGCCGTCGGTTACACGTTTACCGACGGCTTTTTTATGCTTTTTTTAAACAGTTGATTCTGCAAAAAATTAGACTGAATATTTGATGATTTCCATAAAAATGGTTATCCTTACATTCACTAATCAAACTGTTATTTATGAACACAGCATCATCTCCTTTAGATTATTTACCAATTTTATTAATGTTTATTGTTGCTTTGGGATTTGTAGTAACCACCATGCTTGCATCGCATTGGTTAGGCCCAAAACGCAAAACAAAGATAAAATTAGAATCATTCGAATGTGGTATTGAATCAGAAGGAAACGCACGTTTACCATTCGCCATTAAGTATTTCTTAGTGGCTATTTTATTTGTGCTTTTCGACATAGAAGTAATTTTTATGTATCCATGGGCTGTAAACTTTAAAGAGTTGGGTATGTTGGGAGTTATTGAAGTATTCACTTTCATCATATTGTTATTAGTTGGATTTTATTATATGCTTTCTAAAAAAGCATTGAAGTGGGAAGAATAAATTAAGTTTTTAAATCTTAGAATAATGGCAAAAGAAATTATAAGACGCACAAAACCTGAGATCGCTAAAAGTCCTGAAGGACTTGAAGGACCGGGTTTTTTTGCAACAAAATTAGAAGATGTAGTTGGCTTGGCCCGTAAGAATTCGTTATGGCCATTGCCTTTTGCAACCTCTTGTTGTGGTATTGAATTTATGGCTACTATGGCCTCTCATTACGACTTAGGTCGTTTTGGATCAGAACGATTAAGCTTCTCTCCACGTCAGGCAGATATGTTAATGGTGATGGGAACTATTGCAAAAAAAATGGGGCCAATATTACGTCAGGTGTATGAGCAAATGGCTGAACCACGCTGGGTATTATCGGTAGGGGCATGTGCCAGCAGCGGTGGTATTTTTGATACTTACTCTGTATTACAAGGAATTGATAAGATCATTCCGGTTGATGTGTATGTACCGGGTTGTCCCCCACGTCCTGAACAGATATTAGAAGGAGTTTTAAAAATTCAGGAAATGGCTCAAAATGAATCTTTCAGAAGAAGAGAATCAGAAGAGTACAAAAAAATGTTGAACTCATACGGAATAGAATAATTATAAACTATGGAGCTTTTAGAAATTGTTAGTGCTAAATTAAATGAACGTTTTCCGGGGGAAATCGAATCAGCAGCTCTTCTTTACGATTATCCTGTTTTTACTGTAAAAAAAGACAGTATGCATGATGTTCTTAAATTCTTAAAGGAAGATGAAGAATTGAATTTTCATTTCTTAACTACCTTATGTGGTGTTCAAACGGCAGATGAAAAACAGTTAGGTGTAGTTTATCATTTACACAACATGCCTAAAAATTACCGCATCCGTTTAAAAACATTCTTTGACATTAATAAACCAGAAATTCCAACTGTTACTGATCTTTATCCAACTGCTAACTGGATGGAAAGAGAAACTTATGATTTTTTTGGAGTAAGATTCAAAGGGCATCCAAATTTAAAACGCATTCTTAATGTAGATGAAATGGATATCTTTCCAATGAGAAAAGAATACCCTTTGGAAGATCAGGCAAGAACGGATAAGAAAGATGATATGTTTGGACGTTAAATAGAGTTTTCAGTTAATAGTTTTTAGTTGTTTGAGAAATACGACTAACAACAAAAAACTAACAACCCATAACTAATTAAAAAATGAGTAAAAAAGAAACAGTATACTCCATTAACCAGGAAGTCATTGAAGAGAAAGAATACTCTACATTGAACCTTGGCCCTACGCATCCTGCTACGCATGGTATTTTTCAGAACGTTTTGAAAATGGATGGGGAAATTATTCATGAAGCTACTCCAACGATTGGTTACATTCACCGTGCCTTCGAAAAATTAGCTGAACGTAGACCATACGCACAAATTACACCTATCACGGATCGAATGAATTACTGCTCATCACCCATCAATAACATGGGTTGGTACATGACGGTAGAAAAATTATTAGGAGCAAAAATTCCAAAGCGTGCAGAATATCACCGTGTTATTATTATGGAGCTGGCGCGTATCTCTGATCATATTATTTGTAATTCAGTTATTGGTGTTGATACAGGCGCTATGACCGGCTTCTTATACATCTTCCAATGGAGAGAAAAAATTTATGAGATCTTTGAAGAAATTTGCGGAGCTCGTTTAACAACAAACATAGGTCGTATTGGTGGTTTTGATAAAGAGTGGAATAAAAAAACCTGGGATTTAATTGATACATTTTTAAAAGAATTCCCTGCAGGTTTAAAAGAGTTTTCAAATTTATTGGAGCGTAACAAAATTTTCATGGACCGTACAGTTAACTGCGGACCAATATCAGCCGACAAAGCGTTAGGTTATGGTTTTACAGGGCCAAATTTACGTGCAGCCGGCATTGATTATGATGTTCGTGTGATGAACCCGTATTCTTCTTATGAAGATTTTACATTTACAATTCCTGTTGGAACACAAGGTGATACATATGATCGTTTCATGGTTCGTCAGCATGAAATGTGGCAATCCTTAAGCATTATTGAACAGGCCATTAAAAAAATGCCTGAAGGCCCAATGCACGCTGATTTACCTGATTTTTATTTACCGCCAAAAGAAGCCGTTTATAACAACATGGAAGCGTTGATCTATCATTTTAAAATTGTGATGGGTGAAACAGATGTTCCGGTTGGAGAAGTTTATCATTGCGTGGAAGGTGGAAATGGAGAGTTAGGATTTTACTTAATTAGTGATGGTGGTAGAACACCTTACCGGTTACATTTCCGCAGACCATGTTTCATTTATTACCAGGCTTATTCAGAAATGGTAAAAGGAATTATGTTGTCTGATGCTATTTTAACGATGAGTAGTATGAACGTCATTGCAGGAGAATTAGATTCTTAGAAAATTAAAATAAAGATTGAATTAAAATAAATATGAGTTCACAAGTACACGGAGCACAAAAATTTGACGAAGCTAAACGCGCTGCTACAGTGTTCAGCGAAGAAGCAATGAAGACGGTGCAAACGATCATTTCGCATTATCCTCCAGAAAAAATTAAATCAGCCTTATTGCCTGTATTGCATGTGGCACAGGCCGAATTCGGTGGATGGTTAAGCCCTGAAACAATGGATTATGTAGCTTCTATTTTGAAGATTCGTCCTGTTGAAGTGTTTGAAGTAGCATCATTTTACACGATGTATAATTTAAAACCAATGGGTAAATGTGTGTTGGAAGTTTGTCAGACTAGTTCTTGTTGGTTAAATGGTGCAGAAGACATCGTAAAATACATTGAGAAAAAATTAAGTATCAAAGTTGGTGAAACAACCAAAGATGGTATGTTCTCTCTAAAAGTAGCGGAATGTTTAGGCTCTTGCGGAACAGCTCCTATGTTACAGTGCGGAGCAAGTTATCACGAAAACTTAACTTATGAAAAAGTTGATACTCTTTTAGAAAATTACAGAGCAGAAGGTAAATTAAAAAGTTATACGGATATAGATTATAAAAACACTTTATAAATTATTGTCACTCTAGTTTGTTACATCGAGCGGAGTCGAGATGCAAAGAGTAAAAGAATTTAATATGGGAAGAAAATTATTAATACATAACGATCACATACCTAACATTCATACGTTAGATGTGTATCGTGCAAATGGCGGTTATGCTTCTGTAGAGAAGGCATTAAAAACAATGCAGCCGGATCAGGTAACTGATGAGGTAAAAAAATCAGGACTTCGTGGTCGTGGTGGAGCAGGTTTCCCAACAGGATTGAAATGGAGCTTCTTAGCAAAGCCGGAAGGCGTTATGCGTTACCTGGTTTGTAATGCAGATGAGTCTGAACCGGGAACGTTCAAAGATCGTTACTTAATGGAGAAAATTCCTCATGCATTAATCGAAGGAATGATCACTTCTTCTTATGCGTTGGGCGCAAAAACATCTTACATCTACATCCGCGGTGAATACTTTTATGTAGCGCGTATTGTTGAAGCAGCTATTGCCGAAGCATATGCAGCAGGATGGTTAGGCAAAAATATTTTAGGAACTGATTTCTCTCACGACTGTTATGTACAGGTTGGAGGTGGAGCTTATATCTGCGGAGAAGAAACAGCCTTATTAGAATCATTGGAAGGTAAGCGTGGTAACCCACGTATTAAACCGCCATTTCCAGCCGTTGCAGGTTTATGGGGTTGTCCAACGGTAGTGAATAACGTTGAGACAATTGCCGCTGTCGTTCCGATTGTGAACATGGGCGGAGAAGAATATGCTAAAATTGGCGTAGGAAAATCAACCGGAACAAAATTAATTTCTGCATCAGGGCATATTAATAAACCAGGTGTTTACGAAATTGAATTAGGAATTACTGTTGAAGATTTTATATATAGTGATGAATATTGTGGTGGCATCCGTAATGGAAAGAAATTAAAAGCAGTGGTTGCCGGTGG
>JANPOX010000313.1:0-2119 GCA_031428235.1 Bacteroidia bacterium
ACAGTTTTATAATAATATTTTTATGATTGGATAATCTGTTTTTAAAAGTTTTAAAACAACAATGTTAATAATTTACCCTTCATCTAAAATATTTTAAATGGATCTTTCAATTCTATACAGGAACAATTCATTAGAGGAATATCAAAGTGTATTTAAAGATGAAAATGTGCAGCATGGTATTTTTTATGATATCAGTACTAGCAGTATTTTTTGGAACCGTGCATCAATTGTGTTTCTACCTAAAACCTATGCTGCAACTGCGCCAATGGCATTGCTTTGCCTGCTTCAAAAAGAAGCTCATTCATTGTCATTATGGCAAAATGAATGGAGAGACACAATACCGACAGTGGAAGAATTTATTAATACCATAATTGTCTGGGGAAGATTTACAAATATGCAAGGAAAGAATGTAGTAGTAGCAAAGTTTTGGGAAAAATACAATGATACAATACAGGGGCTAATAAAAGAACCGGATGTAGAATTTACAAAAGATGGAATTATTCAAAAGTACACACCAATACTTGTCGAAAAGGAAATAATAGAAGTAATATGTTTTGATGAAAGCTGGAAAGAACAAAATTATTTAATAGAAACCACCACAGGGTGGGCTTTATTTCATTGGGCAACCGCGGCATAAAAAAATATTAAAATCAGTAAAAATACTCTTTTGCCTTCAATCATCCTTACCATGGATAAAAAGTATATGTTCAGCTTATTCTCCCGTTGTAAATCATTTTGAAGTTATACTCATTGATAGGTATTTTTTATATCTAACAGATTTTAATCTTGTCATTATTTTATACATTTAGTACTAACCAGATTTCTTGTTAAATACAAAATCTATCTTAATCATTATTGTACTATTATTTATATCTAACAGCAGTTTCGCACAAAAAGAATTCTTCCTGTCTAAGCAAACATTTATTGCAGAGCAATTAAGTAATTTCCATTTATCAGTTGTAGTTGAAAAAATCTACTTCTGTTTGACCTCTCTGAACTGCTGCCCCATTCCTTACAGAAAAATATTTACGAATTAACTGAATTGCTTGCAGCAAATGAAGAAACGGTTACCCTCATTTATCTAAGCCATCTTACGGTATATAATCTCAAAAAAGTAAAAATTGAAAAAAATGTTGACCTTGCTTCATTTAACCCCCTTTCAATTGGTATCAGCTTAAAATAAACTTTAGTTAGTTTAAGATGGTTTGTTGTATACAAACATTGTATTTTTTTGTAGGTTATTATTTTACAGTCTTTGAAGGTATGGCGCCAAAGTCATTTAAGAATTGTGGGTACTCCTTCAGAACTTTAATTACCTAGACTCTGTAAAAACTCCGAACTCTTTCAAATTTCTATCATTATCCACATAAAAAATTTTCCTTGTAATACCACGGGAAGTACCGTAATTATTATCCATGATTAGGTCAAAGACTAGCAGCCAGTCAGTCCTTTTAAGTAATTCAGGGTATTCCGGAATTAAATTTCCAATTCTTCTTTCATTAATTGGATAGTCATCTTTCTTCCAAATTTGACTGATACCAAAATGATCTTTCATGTCTATCCCATAATCATTAATATAGTTTTTAGAAGGACTTTTTGGATTCTTTATTTCATAAAACATGTTTTTGCTATAATCATAGAGTGAAATCGATGTGCCGTAATTCATTTCGTTTTCACTTGTACTACCTCCCTTATAAATCATAAAGAAATTGTTCGAACAGTATTTGATAGAGTTAATATTATCTGACTTAAGTAACTTCTCTCCTTTTGAGTTTATTAGATTTTGTGGGTAAAAGCTGACATTTGGATAAAAGCTAGGTACAGTATAATTGTAACTAATCATAGCAACATTATTTGGCATTCCCTCTACATCATAGTTTTCGTTTCTCTTCGTTCCATACTCAGTTGTTACTAAAATTGTATCACCCTGTTTATTGGTTAGTGCAACACCCCGCAAATTATTTTTATATATGGATAAGGGATATAATTTCCCTTTGTATCCAGAAATTTTCAGGTTCGTTACTCCCTTTTTGTTTGCCTGAGACTCTGACGTTTTCGGCACTTTTGGCGCCTCTATATAAACAACATTCTTCTCCCTTTCTTTGCGAGCATCTTCCTG